>JAOUEK010000254.1 GCA_029858755.1 Thermoleophilia bacterium | reverse complement strand
TCGTCTACGCCTGGGAGAGGCAGGTGGTGGCGTGAGCGCGGTCGCCCGCGAGACGGCGGTGGAGGTGGTCGACCTCGCCGTGACGCCGCTGCGCGAGCTCAACCAGCGATTGCACGACCTGGCCGCCGATCCGTCCGGCCCGCGCCGCTGGCGCGTCGTCAACCCGAACGGCGCCCACGCGATCGCCTGCGGCCTGGACGCAGACGTCGAGGTCGAGGTCGAAGGGCACGCGGGCTACTACTGCGCGGGCATGAACAAGCAGGCCACGGTGCGGGTCCACGGGAACGCCGGCACCGGGCTCGCCGAGAACATGATGTCCGGGCTCGTCGTCGTCGACGGCAACGTCAGCCAGTCGGCCGGGGCCACCGGCCGTGGCGGGCTGCTGGTCGTACGTGGGGACACCTCCGCTCGGTGCGGCATCTCGATGAAGGGCATCGACATCGTCGTGCGCGGCTCGGTGGGGCACATGAGCGCGTTCATGGCGCAGACGGGACGCCTCGTCGTGTGCGGCGACGCGGGCGACGCGCTCGGCGACTCGATCTACGAGGCGCGGCTGTACGTCCGGGGCTCGGTGGCCGGTCTCGGCGCCGATTGCATGGAGAAGGAGCTGCGTGACGAGCACGTCGCCGAGCTGCGGGAGCTGCTCACACGTGCGGGGTGCGACGACGTCGACCCCGCCGAGTTCCGGCGTTACGGGTCGGCACGCCAGCTGTACACGTTCAAGGTCGACAACGTGGGGGCGTACTGATGACCGCCGTCGACGAGCCGGGGACGGTTCCCCAGGAGGGACAGTCCCCGTCGCAGTGGCGCCCGGGCCTGCGCGAGTCGTACCTCTTCGACCGCAACGTGATCGCCGAGATCCAGCGGGCCGCGCGCGAGGGCATCTACGACATCCGCGGTTTCGGCGCCAAGCGCCGCGTCCCGCACTTCGACGACCTCCTCTTCCTCGGCGCGAGCGTCTCGCGCTATCCGCTGGAGGGCTACCGCGAGCGCTGCGACACAGACGTCACCCTTGGGGCGCGGCACGCGAAGCAGCCACTGCACCTGAAGATCCCGATCACGATCGCCGGGATGAGCTTCGGCGCGCTGTCGGCACCGGCCAAGGAGGCACTCGGCCGTGGCGCGACCGAGGTGGGCACGTCGACGACGACGGGGGACGGCGGGATGACCCCCGAGGAGCGCGGCCACTCGGAGATCCTCGTCTACCAGCTGCTGCCCTCGCGGTACGGGATGAACCCGGACGACCTGCGCAAGGCGGACGCGATCGAGGTCGTGGTCGGCCAGGGCGCCAAGCCGGGCGGCGGCGGGATGCTGCTCGGGCACAAGATCTCCGACCGCGTGGCCGAGATGCGCGACCTGCCGAAGGGGATCGACCAGCGCAGTGCGTGCCGCCACCCCGACTGGACGGGGCCGGACGACCTCGAGATCAAGATCCACGAGCTGCGCGAGATCACCGACTGGGAGAAGCCGATCTTCGTCAAGGTCGGCGCCACGCGCACCTACTACGACGTGCAGCTGGCGGTGAAGGCGGGCGCGGACGTGATCGTCGTCGACGGCATGCAGGGGGGCACGGCCGCGACGCAGGATGTGTTCATCGAGCACGTCGGCATCCCCACGCTGCCCGCGATCAGGCTGGCGGTGGACGCGCTGCAGGAGCTCGGCCTGCATCGCGAGGTGCAGCTGATCGTGTCCGGCGGGATCCGCACGGGGGCCGACGTCGCGAAGGCGCTCGCCCTCGGCGCCGATGCGGTCGCCATCGGCACCGCGGCGCTGATCGCGATGGGCGACAACAGCCCGGAGTACGAGGACGCCTATCGCCAGATCGGCAGCTCGGCCGGGTACTACGACGACTGGCAGGCGGGCCTCGACCCGGTCGGCATCTCCACGCAGGACGACGAGCTCGCGGCTCGCTTCGACCCGGTGATCGGCGGGCGCAAGATCGCCAACTACCTGCGCGTGCTCACCCTCGAGGCGCAGACGCTGGCCCGTGCGTGCGGCAAGTCGCACGTGCACAACCTGGAGCCCGAGGACCTCGTCGCGCTCACGCTCGAGGCGGCGGCGATGGCCCGGGTGCCGCTGGCGGGGACGGACTGGGTCCCCGGCTGGAGCGGTACCGCCTGAGCTGCGCGTCGGGCCGAGGCCTGATGCGTTCCCGCGCGACGACCGGCTGCTGTCGGGCTTCGGCCCGACACCGGGTTCCCCACCTGGCATCGGCGCCCGCCGGAACGTGCTTGGATTCGGGCGTGAGCGACGACGGAGGAGGCGCGACGTGACCGCGGTCGAGGAGCCGAGAGCGTTCGTCCGTCCGGACGGGAAGGAGAAGGTCACCGGCGCCGGCCGCTACACGGCCGACCTCGACCGCCCCGGCCAGGCGCACGCCGCCTTCCGCTACGCCGACCATACGCACGCACGCATCCTCCGCATCGACACGGCGGGGGCGCGGGCGCTGCCCGGCGTGCTGGCGGTCGTCACGCACGAGGACGTCCCCGATGTGCTCTACGGCGGGATGGTGCAGGATCGCCTGCTCTTCGCGCGGGACACCGTGCGCTTCGAGGGCGACATCGTCGCCGGCGTGGCGGCGCTGACCCCGGAGCTGGCCCGCGAGGCCGCTGCGCTCGTCGAGGTGGAGTACGAGCCGATGCCCGTGGTCACCGACTTCGAGGCTGCGATGGCCGAGAGCGCCACGCTCGTGCATCCCGGGTGGGAGGCCTACGAGGGCGACGAGGCGCTGGGGCGGGCGGGCAACGTGCTCGGCCACTCGACGATCGTCAAGGGCGACGCCGACGCGGCGATGGCCGAGGCGGACGTGGTCGTCCGCGGCCGTTACACCACCGACCCGGTGCAGGGCGTGCCGATCGAGCCGCGCGCGGTGATCGCGGAATGGGCTGGCGACAAGGTGACGGTGTGGACGTCGACGCAGGTGCCGTACGCAGCGCGGGCGGGGGTCGCCCGCACGATGGGCATCCCCGAGTCGCAGGTGCGGGTGGTCGTGCCGCTGCTCGGCGGGGGCTTCGGCGCGAAGTGCGACTTCCACTTCGAGGGGCACGTGGCGGCGCTCGCTCGCGCGGCGGGGCGACCGGTGAAGCTCGTCTTCTCGCGGCAGGAGGAGTTCGTCGCCGTCGGGCACCGGCGCGAGGGCATGGTGATCGAGCTGGAGACCGGGGCCCGCGCGGACGGGGCGCTGCTGGCCCGCCGCGCCCGGCTCGTGCTCGACTGCGGGGCGTACTGCGGCGAGGGTGGCTTCTTCGCGCAGATGGCGGCGATGCACGCCGCCGGCCCGTACGTGATCGAGCACGTGAAGATCGACTCGTACCTCAACTACTCGAACAACCAGCCCTCCTCGTCGATCCGCGCTCCGACGGCGCCGCAGGTGTGCTGGGCGCTCGAGCAGCACATGGACGAGCTCGCGGGCGCGCTCGGGGTCGACCCGGTCGAGCTCCGGCGCCGCACGCTGATCGAGGACGGCGCCGAGGGCCCGACGCGCCAGGTCTTCGACCACGTCGGGATCAAGGAGACGCTGGAGCGGGCGGTGGAGATGATCGGGTACGGGGGGGAGCTGCCCGACGACGAGGCGATCGGGGTCGCCTGCGGCTGGTGGCCGTGCTTCGCCGCGAACGCCGGCGCGTACGTCGTGCTCAACCCGGACGGGACGGGCACGATCGTCACCGGGGCCCAGGAGAACGGCACCGGTGCGGTGATGGCGATGCCCGGCTTCGTCGCCGCCGAGCTGGGGATGCGGCCCGAGGACTTCACGCTCCACTACCAGGACACCGACGCCGCCCCCTGGGACATGGGCTCGTGCGGCTCGCAGACGACCTTCAACAGCGTGCGGGCGGTGCTCGCCGCGGCCGGCGAGGTGCGCGAGCAGCTGCTCGACGCCGCCACGGAGAAGCTCGAGGCAGCGCGCGACGACCTCGAGCTGGTCGGCGGCTCGGTGCGCGTCAAGGGCTCCGCGGACAAGGCCGTGACGGTCGCCGACCTCGCCGCCGACGGCACCTTCCACGGCAAGGGCTCGGGCGAGGTTCCGGAATCGCCGCCGGTCGACGCCGAGGGGTGCCTGGGGCGGCTCGGCCTGGAGTCGTTCCTGGCGCCGCAGACGATCACGCACGCCGTCCACGTGAAGGTCGACCGGGAGACGGGGGTGGCGCGTGTGCTGCGGGTGGCAGCAGCTCACGACTCCGGCAGGATCCTGAACCCGATCG
>JAOUEK010000253.1 GCA_029858755.1 Thermoleophilia bacterium | reverse complement strand
GCAGCGGACGCCTTCAGGGATCGCCGCGTCGCCGATCCGCGGCGAGCAGAACCCACGACCGCGGACGAGCGAGGCACGCGGCCGCGCAGCGGACGCCTTCAGGGATCGTCGCGTCGCCGATCCGCGCGAGCGGATCCGCGACTGCGAGAAGAAGAAGAAGACCTAGCTCACTGCCTGCAGCTCGTGCACGTCGACCGACGCGGTGAGGCGCCTGGCATCCGCGGGGTCGAAGCGGCCGGCGCCCACCTCGAGCACGGAGGCGGTTCCGGCGGCGACGGCGAGGCGGAGCGCGTCCTCCGGCGAGAGGCCGTCAGCGCGGGCGGCGAGCCACTGGGCGAGCAGGGTGTCTCCGGCGCCGACGACCGAGACGGCCTCCAGCTGGGGCGCGATCGCCCGGAAGCGACGCGTCCGCCGCTCCTCGCGGAGGAGCGCATAGCAGCCGGTGTCGAGCGTGATCAGGACGTTGCGGGCGCCGAGCTCGACGATCGCGTCGAGCGCCATCATGAAGTCGTCGTCGTCGAAGAGCTCCTGGCCGACGAGCTGCTCGGCCTCCGACTGGTTCGGGGAGACGAGCCAGGGCTCGGCCTCGAGGCCGCTGCGCAGCGGCTGCCCCTCCGTGTCGAGCACCACGCGGACGTCTCGACGGGAGACGTCCTTGAGCGCTTCCGCGTAGAAGCCCTCGTCGACGGCGCGCGGGAGCGAGCCCGCGAAGACGACGACGTCGGCGCCGCGTGCGAGGTAGTGAAGCTTGTCCATGAGCATCGACAGCTCCGCCTCGGTGACGCGCGGCCCCCACTCGTAGACCTCCGTGTGCGTGCCTCGCGTCGGGTCGATCACGAGCGTCGACGTCCGCGACTCGTCCGCGATCCGCACGAAGTCGTTGAGGATCGCCTCCGCGGTCAGCTCCTCCACGAGCCTGATCCCGGTGCGACCGCCGGCGAGCCCGGTGGCGACGACGGGCACGTCGAGGCGCTTCAGCGCGCGCGCCACGTTGATCCCCTTCCCGCCGGCCACGGTGACAACGTCGCTGGAGCGGTGCCGGTGGCCCACCTGGAAGATCGGCACGGTGAGCGTGCGGTCGAGCGCGGCGTTCAGGGTGACGGTGACGATCACGGGAACCTCCTGGCGGCTTCGGCCCTCACGAGACGAACCCTACGAGATGGTGGACGGTTCGCCGGGCGACGAAGCCCATCTTGCCCAGCAGGCCGGGCTCCGAGACGGAGCGGTCGGCGACGAGGGGCGCCCGCGCGACGAGCCGGCGCCCGTCGAGGATGCGCACCTCCCCGAGCACGTCACCTGCGGCGACGGGGAGCGCAACGACCTCAGGCACGACGACCCGCTCGACGAGGGGGCGGCTCACCGACGCCGGTCGCACGACGGGTGCTCGCGCCACGAGCCCGACGTCTGCGAGGCCCCAGCCGGTGGCGGCCGTGGCGTAGACCCGACCGGTGTCGACGACCCGCGACGGTCGGTAGCGGGCGAGCCCCCACGCGAGCAGCCGCTCCAGGTCGTCGTCCCGCTGCTCGCGGCTCGGGGCGCCGAGCACGGACGCGAAGACCGTGACTCCCGCGCCCCGGGCGGCGGCCACTTCCGACCAGCCTGCGTCGTCCGTGTGCCCGGTCTTGCCCGCGAACAGCGACGGCAGACGACCCAGGAGGTCGTTGGTCGTCCGCAGCCGTCGCCCGTCGGAGAGCGTCGCCGTGCGGCGGCCGGCCCAGGTACGGACGAACGGGTCGCGGAGCGCTGCGCGCAGCAGCGTGACCACGTCCCGGGCGGACGAGACGTGGCCCGGCTCATCGAGGCCGTGCGGGTTCTCGAACTGCGTCTCCCCGAGGCCGAGCCGTCGGGCCTCGGCGTTCATCAGCTCGACGAAGCCGTGCTCGCTGCCCGCGACGTGGATCGCGAGGGCCGCGGCCGCGTCGTTCGCGCTCGCGATCAGCGCGGCGAGCGCGAGGTCGCGCACGGTGAGCCGCTCACCTGCGGCGAGGGCGACCGTCGACTCGCCGATCCGGGTGGCGCTCTCGGGGACGACGACGACGTCGTCCAATCGTGTTCGCGCGCGGGCGACGAGCACCGTCATCAGCTTGGTGATGCTCGCGATGGCACGAGGCTCGTCGGGCGCGCGCGCTGCGAGCGTGGTGCCGTCGACCGCGCTCTCGATCAGGTACGCGCGGGCGGAGAGCTCCGGAGCGGTGGCGGCGGCGGCGGTGCCGCCGACCCCGACCAGCAGGAGCGCGAGGAGGAGGGGAAGGCCTCGGCGAAGCAACCGGCGGCAATGGTACTCATCGCACGCGGACCCTCCGGCCCGGGGTCAGCTGCACGGGGTCGACCGCCGGGTTGAGGCGGCGGAGCGCTTCGACGGTCGTCCCCGCGGCCGCCGCGATCGACTCGAGCGTGTCCCCCTTCCGCACGACGACCGTCTCCGGCGCGGCGGTCACCGCAGGCGGGGGAGCCTGCGGCCGCTCGTCTGTCTGCAGCCCTGTGCGGACGAGCACGACGGCCACGGTGACCGCGAGCAGGAAGACGGCGGGCGCGGCGATTCTCGCCGCGGTGCGGCGGGCGTCCGTGCTCACCAGCCCGATGCGCTGCGGGTGGCCTCGACCAGTCGCGCTGCCTCGGCGCCGGCGGCAGACCTCCAGTCGGCGTCACGCTCGCGGTAGGCGTAGATGACGGAGCGGGAGACGGTGACGAGCGCGCTCGCGGGGCCGGAGGTGAACGCGCGCGCCACGTCCGCCGGCGACGCCCCCTGCGCACCGACCCCCGGGAGCAGGATCACGGCCTGCGGCATCGCCCGCCTGGCCTCGCCGACGACGCGCGGGTAGGTCGCGCCGACCACGGCGCCGACCGCCGAGAGGCCGCACTCGCCGACGAGCTCGCCTCCCCACTCCGAGACCAGGTCGGCGACGTGCCGCCACAGGGGGCGCCCGTCCGAGAGCGTCACCTCCTGCACGTCCGCGGCCCCCGCGTTCGAGGTGTGGACGAGCAGGAAGACGCCCGCACCATGGCGTCTGCAGGCCGCGAGGTACGGGTCGACCGAGTCGCGCCCCAGGTAGGGGCTCGCGGTGAGCGCGTCGGCGAGCGCCGGGTACGTGCCCCGCGGCTCGAGGAAGGCCGCAGCGTATGCGCGCGCCGTGGAGCCGATGTCGCCTCGCTTGCCGTCGGCGATCACCAGCAGGCCGGTCTCGCGGGCGTATGCGCACACCGACTCGAGCGCCGCCCAGCCACCCGAGCCGAGCGCCTCGAAGCACGCGACCTGCGGCTTCACCGCCACCACGTGCGGCCCGACGGCGTCGATGATGCCCCGACAGAAGCGCTCGACCGCGGACGCGGCCGCGGCCCCTCCGCCTGCGGCCTCGCCGCGCAGCTCGACGGGGAGCAATTCGACGCGAGGGTCGAGGCCGACGACGAGCTGGCTCCGCGTCCGCTCCACGGCGGCTGCGAGGCGGTCTGGGAACGAGGCGACGGTGGGGGCAGTCGTCGGCGGCGCCGTCACGCCGCACACGGTAGCCCCTCGGCCGCCGCCGCGATCGCGACGGGGTCGAGCAGGGTCACGCGCAGCTCGGGCGGCGGGCGTCGCAGGAAGGACGCCACCACGCGGAGCTCGTCGGCGTCCTCGGGGGCGTGCGACGTGGCGGCTCGCAGCGACTCGGCGACACCTGCGGCGGCCTCGGTCACGGCGGCGCCGCCGACCGGGATCGCCCGGCGCGCGACCACCCGCCCTCCGGAGACGAAGACGGCCGCCACGAAGCCGCGGTCGAGTGACGGGGCGACCAGGCAGACGGCGAGCGAGCGCAGCTGCTCGAGCTCCCGGAGCGCTTCGACCACCGCCTCGAGCGCGCCGAGGCGGTCACGGAGGCGCGCAGCGTCCTCGAAGCGCCGGTCGCGCGCGGCGCGGAGCATGCGCGCGCGCAGGGCGGGCAGTGCCGCCTCCGGGTCGTCTCCCTCGTGCCCGTCGAGGGCGCGGGCCGCCCGCTGGGCCGTGCGCCGGGAGGCGAGGGGCCCGTGCCCCGTCGGCTCCGACGTGACCGACCAGCGCGCGCCGCTGCGGCGCAGGTAGAGCTGCCGGTCGGGCCTGACGCCGCGCGCGTTGGCGGGAGGTCGCAGCTCGCGGAGACGGCGGAGCTCGAGCAGCGCGGCCTCCAGCTCGGACCCCGTCCGCTCCCACTCCACCCGGTCGAGGGCGGCGAGTGCCGCCTCCACTGCC
>JAOUEK010000252.1 GCA_029858755.1 Thermoleophilia bacterium | reverse complement strand
CTGTGCATGTTTCATCCTGTCGATCGGCACATGGAGCGCGGCTGGGTCGGGTGCATCGACGGCGATCGCGTGACCCACCTCGCCGCCCAGACGCTGCAGCACTTCTTCACCGGCGGCGCGAGCGCGCGCGAGCACGCCGAGTACCCGCTGGCCGACGTGACGCTGCTGCTGCCCGTCGCGCACCCGCCGTCGATTCGCGTCTTCGAGGACGAGGCGACGTTCGCCTTCGCCAACCCGGCCGCGCTGGTCGCGCCCGGCGGCGACGCACCGGTGCCCGCCGACGAGCTCGCCGCCCTGCCCCGGCTCTGCGGGATCGTGGGCGCCGACGGCACGATCGCGTGCTTCACCCTGCTCCTCGAGCTGCGCGCCGAGCGCCTCGCTCCCCCCAAGGACCGCGACTTCGCGCTCGGGCTGGGGCCGGTCGCGGTCACCGCGGACGAGCTGCTCGGCTGCGAGCTCGAGCTCTTGGTGCGGGTCGACGGCGAGCAGCGCCTCGCCGCTTCCGGAGCGGGCGTCGACTGGGAGGCCGTGCGGCGGGTTGCCGCGGCCGGGACGCACCTGCGAACCGGCGACCTGCTCGCCGGGCCGGCCGTGGGGACGGTGGCGGGGCTGCGGCGCGAAGCCCGCGTCGAGGTCGACGCGCACGACATCGGCGTGCTCGCGGTCACGGTCGCGTGACCGGCACGGCCGGGCCGCCGCTCGTCGTCGACTGGGACGGGACGGCGACGGAGCGCGACACGCTGCACATGCTGATCGAGCGCTTCGGCGACCTCGACGTCTTCCACGCCGCCGAGGACGCGATCGGCCGCCGGCTGACGCTGAACGAGGTGATCGCGGTCGAGATGCGCACCGTCCGGGCGACCCTCGACGAGGCCGTCGACTGGCTGAGGGCGAACGTGCACCTGCGGGCCGGCTTCGCGGAGCTCGTCGTCGAGCGAGACCCGCTCGTCGTGTCCGCGGGCTTCCACGAGCTGATCGAGCCGGTGCTCGACCGGCACGGGATCCGCGCGCGTCTGGTCGCCAACCGCGTCGAGGCACGCCCCGAAGGGTGGGAGGCCGTGTTCCGCCCCGGCGTGCCTTGCCCCGTCTGCGGAGAGCGGTGCAAGCGCGACGCGGTGGCCGGGCTCGACCGGTTCGTGTTCGTCGGCGATGGCGTGTCCGACCGCTGCGTGGCACTGCTCGCCGAGCGTGTGTTCGCCCGGGCCGGGCTCGCCCGCTGGCTCGACCAGCAGGGAGTCGCCTACACGAGCTTCGAGGACTTCTTCGAGGTCGCCGCGATCCTCTGAGCGCGCCGGGACGCCGGCGGCAGGCCGAGGGGGAAGGCCGCCGCCGGCCACTGCACTGTACGCCCCCCTCGGGCCCCGGCCCCGCGCCCGGCCCTCGACCTTCACTACAGTCCCCCCGTGAGCGTCCGCCGCGCCACCGCCGACGACGTGCCGGCGATCTGGGCCCTGTGGCGGGAGTTCGAGCAGGAGGTTCCACCCCCGGGGCACGTGCACGTCGACCAGCAGGTCGAGCTCGAGCAGATCCGCGAGATCGTGGCGTCGGGACTCGCGTTCGTGCACGCGGACGACTCCGGTGTCGAGGGGTTCGCGCTGGCTCGCACGCGCGATGGGGCCGCGCCGCTGCTCACGGACCTCTACGTCGTGCCTTCGTCGCGCCGGCGGGGTGCGGCCGCGGCGCTCGTCGCCGCCGTCGCGGACGCCGTGGCCGACGGGGGTGGGCGGCACCTGGAGGTCGAGGTGATGGCGTCGAACGCGGACGCGCGCACCGTCTACCAGCACTGGGGCTTCCGCGAGTTCATGGTCACCGGCGTCGCCTCGGTCGACACGCTTCGGGAGCGCGTGAGCCCGGGCCGGCACTCGGTGTCGTTCGGGTCGATCCACGTCCAGAACGACGACCGCGGGTGGGTCGAGAAGACGGCACGGGAGTTCGCCCCGCGGATCGGCTCGCCTGGCAGCCGCGTCGAGGGCCCGCGCAACGGCTGGTCGAGCGTGTACGACCCGGTGGTCGACACCGACCCGAACGCGATGCTCCGGTACGCGCGCGAGTTGTCGGAGCGCATGGGGGCCGTCGTCGTCGCGCTCGCCCTGGAGCTCGACGAGGTCGTGCGGCTGATCGCGCTCGACCGCGGTGGGATCGTCGACGAGTACCTGTCCGTGCCCGAGTTCTACGGCTCGCTGCCACCCGGCGACGTGATCGGGCTCGCCGCGAACCCGACCGTGCTCGCACGCTTGACCGGCGCCGACCCGGCGGCCGTGCGGGCGATTGCCCGCACGGCGGCGACCCCCGCCGAGCTCCCTCCCGCCCCGGAGTTGCTCTCCGGGATCGCTGCGGTGCTGGGGATCGAGGGCGCGGGCTACGGCTTCGTCGGGCCTGCCGACGGCGAGGCGTCGTGATCACGCTCTACGACGCGCCGCGCTGCCCGTTCTGCGCACGGGTGCGCATCGTGCTCGCGGAGAAGGCGGTGCCGTTCGAGACCGTGCTCGTCGACCTCGACGACCGGCCGTCGTGGATCGTGGAGCTCAACCCGCCCGCGGGGAGGGTTCCCGTCCTCGACGACGACGGCTGGGTGCTGCCGGAGTCGGCGGTCGTGTGCGAGTACCTCGAGGAGCGCTTCCCGAGCCCGCCGCTACTTCCGGCCGATCCGGGGGAGCGAGCCGCGGCGCGGCTGCTCGTCTTCCGCTTCACCGACCTGGAGCGGCCGTACTACGTGTTGCGCCGCGGCGAGCCAGGGGCGGCTGCAGCGCTCGCCGATGCCCTGGAGGCGCTCGACTCGCTGCTCTCGGCGATGCCGTTCCTCACCGGTCGGGCCTTCGGGCTCGCGGACGTCGCCTACCTGCCGTGGGTGATCCGCGCTCGCGACCTGCTCGGCATGGATCTCGCCTCGACGCCGTCGCTCGCCTCGTGGCTGCAGCGCGCCGCCGAGCGCCCGTCGGTCGCCGCGGAGATCGACGTCGTCGCCGCGCTCGCGCGATGACCGTGGTGCTGCTCCACGCGTTCCCGCTCGACGAGCACATGTGGCGCGCGCAGCGCGCCGCGCTCGAGGAGGCGGGCCACGAGGTGGTGGCGCCGCGGCTCTACGGGAGAGGGTCGTCGCTCGTGGGCTGGGCCGAGCAGCTGCTCGGTGAGATCGACGGCGAGCTCATCGCTGTCGGCGCATCGATGGGCGGCTACGTCGCCCTTCAGCTGGCGCGCCTCCGGCCGGAGCGGGTGGCCGGGCTCGTGCTCTGCGGCTCGCGCGCCGGCTCGGACTCGGCGGAGCGCCGCGCGTTCCGCGACCAGCTGCTCGGGATCCTCGACGCCGGCCGGCTCCCCCCGGGCATGGAGACCGACGTCCCGCCCCCGGAGCTCGCGGAGGCGACCCGCGCGCTTCGTGACCGCCCGGACGCGACCGACGTCGTCCGCGCCTACGCAGGGCCGCAGCTGCTCTGCGTCGGAGATCGCGACGAGCTGCTCTCCGTGGACGAGGCGCGCGCGCAGGCCGCACTGGCGCCGGCGGGCTCGTTCGAGGTGATCGAGGACGCCGGCCATCTGGTCGGCGTCGATCAGCCGTGGCGACTCACCGAGATCCTGCTTGGATTCCTGGAGCGATGGACGAAGTGACGGTCGACGAGCTCGCCGCCCGCCTCGGCGAGGACGACCTGCTGCTGCTCGACGTGCGCACGAGAGGCGAGTACCTCGGCGAGCTGGGAGCGCCCTGCGATCCCCGCCGCGGGCGGATCCCCGGCGCGCGCCACCTCGACCTCGCAGATCTGCTCCGGCTCACGGGGGACGAGGTGCGCGAGCGGGTCGGCGCGCCGCCGGGCGTCGAGGTGATCGCCTACTGCCACTCGGGCAACCGGTCCGCCCATGCGGTGCTGATCCTCGCGGCGGCGGGCTACGCCGCCCGGAACTACGTCGGCTCGTGGCACGAGTGGTCGCACGACCCGACGCTTCCCGCGGAGCAGGGGTGACGCGCACTGCGGCGGCGGCGGGGTCTGGCTGAAGCCAGACCCCGGGGGTGAGACTCGAGCCTCACCCCGCCGTGCGCGCCCCGACTCGCGCCGCGGTGTCGAGGAACGCGCCGCAGAGCGCGCGACCCTGGGTGTTCCAGAGCCCGAGCTTCTCGTCCGTCTCCCGGCGCACCTCGTCCGCGGGCTTCGGCAGCTCGGCGCGGCCGAGCGAGCACCAGTGGTCGACCATCACCCTCGTCACCTCGGGAT
>JAOUEK010000251.1 GCA_029858755.1 Thermoleophilia bacterium | reverse complement strand
ACCGCCGGTGACGCCGCGCGCCATCTGCAGCGCAGTGTCCACGTTGTGGCTCGGCACGAAGCCGAGGGCGCGGGCGGCGACGGCGTCGCGGCAGCCGCCGACGATCACGCTCTCGGCGCGCTCACGCGTCGCTGCGCCGGCGTCCCAGTCCGCGAACGGTGCGAGCGGGTGTGGTGCGCGCCCCGCCCGGTAGTCCGCGAGCCCGGACGGGTCGGCGGCGGCTGAGCGCTCGGCGTCCGCGAGGGCTTCCGGCCCGCCGGCGCGGAGCGCCTCGTACAGCACGCGGTACGGGCGGGTCGAGGGGCGCGCGAACGCCGCGCGGAAGCTGTGCACGAGCACGACCGCGCCCCCCGGCGCCAGCGGGTGCTCGTTGCGCCACAGGCGGAGCACCAGGGCCAGCCCGATCGTCGCTGCCGCCAGCGGGTGCACCGCGTCGCGGGGCACGGTGGCGGACTTCCACGGGATGGGGACGACGAGGCAGTCGACCGGCGCGTCCAGCACCGCGGAGCGCACCGCGACGCCGCGCAGCAGCGCTTCCGCGTGTGCGGTCGCCGGGGGGCCGGCCAGCACTCCCACCACCGTGAGCTCCCGGCCGAGCCGCTGCAGGATGCGCCTGCGGACGCCCGTGGGCAGGGCGTTGTGCACCCGCCTCAGGTGCGATCGGGCAATGCGACGGCGGATGCCCGCGTCGTGCGGCCAGCCGCGCCAGTGGCCGGTGGCGCGCGGATGATCGAGGATCAGCGACACGCCGAGCACCTGGGCCCTCCCGGCGAACGTGTCGACGAGGCGCCGTGCGAGCCCGAAGCCGCCCGACCGGCTCGGCTCGAGCAGCGACTCGCCGCCGGTCGCGTGCCGTGGGAGCTCGGGCCCGCAGGCGCCGAGCAGCGACGCAGGGCCGCCGTGCAGGACGGTCTCGGCCGCAGTGACGAGCACGATGAGGTCGGCCTCGGTGAGCGCCCGCGAGACGTGGATCGGCGTTCCGGCGACGTCGCCGAGCGGCACCAGGTCGTCGCCCTCGCAGTCGTGCACGACCACGCTCCCGTGGAACTCCCGTGCCCGCTCGGGGCGCAGCAGGCCCTCGAGCTCCCGCCGTCCCGCGCGCTGGCCGAGCCCGCCGGCGACGAGGATCGTCTGCGCGCTCGACGGGACGCCGTTGCGCGCGAGCTCGTCGACGACGACGGCGAGGGCGTCGCGCCGCGGGTCCTCGGGCGCCCCGGGGAGGGGGAGCACCGGCGGCTCGACCACGATCGTGACGCGCGCCCGCCGGTGCACGAGCTGCTCGAGCGGCTCACCCTCGAGCGGGAAGCGAAGCGCCTCGCCGACGGCGGCGCCGACGTCGTCGATCGCGTCGAGCGGGGGAGGGGCCGCGAGCACGACCGCCTGGCCGCGCAGGTCGACGGCGGCGAGGCTCGAGCCGGAGAGCAGCGGCATCCTCGTCACGTCCGCCCCCGGGCGGGCGCACCTCGCTGCCCGCGGCCGGCGGGCGGGATCCCGAGACGCGTCATGCCCGTCGGGACGATAGCGTTGCGGCGGATGTCGCCGAAGACCGTCACCGGCGAGGAGCTCCAGCTCGACGACGGCCCGGCGCGCGATGCCGAGCTGTTTCTCGTCGACGGCAACAACCTCGCCTACCGCGCGTTCTTCGCGCTGCCCGAGGAGCTGCAGACGACGGACGGGCAGCCGACGAACGCGCTGCTCGGCTTCACGAACATGCTCTTCAAGCTGCTCTCCGACTACCGGCCGCGCGGCGTCGCCGTCGCCTGGGACACGCGCCCGACGCACCGGACGGAGATCTCGGAGACGTACAAGGAGGGCCGGCGGCCGATGCCCGACCTGCTGCGCGAGCAGTTCCCGCACTTCCGCCCCATCGTCGAGGCCTTCGGGTACCGGAACCTCGAGTTCGAGGGCTGGGAGGCAGACGACGTGATCGCCACGCTGGCCACGCGGGCGGACGAGGCTGGGATCAAGACGTGCGTGGTCTCCACCGACCGCGACGCGTTCCAGCTCTGCTCCGAGAACGTGACCCTGATGATGACCCCGCGCGGAGTGGCGGACGTCAACGTGTACACGCCGGAGCGGGTCGAGGCCCGCTACGGGGTACGACCGGACCAGGTGCCGGACTTCATCGGGCTCAAGGGCGACACGTCCGACAACATCCCGGGCGTCCCCGGCATCGGCGACAAGACCGCGGGGCAGCTGATCGCGCAGTACGGGTCGCTGGAGGACGTGCTCGACCACGCCGACGAGCTCTCGCCGGCCCGCGGCAAGGCCGTGCGCGAGCACGCGGAGCAGGCGCGCGCCTCGAAGCTGCTCGCGACCATGCGGCGCGACCTGCCGCTCGACGTCGAGCCGTCGGGGCTCGTCTCCGGGCAGCCGGACCGCTCGCAGCTGAAGGAGATCTTCCGCCGCTTCGAGTTCCGGGCGCTGCTCGGCCGGGTCGACGAGCTCGACGAGGCCGTGCCCCCCGTCGAGCGCCCGCCCAGCGAGGCGACGACGGTCGCGTGGCGCGAGGGCGAGCTCCCGGCGCTGCGGGGCCGGGTGGGCATCGCCACCGACGGCGATCGGCTCGCAGTCGCCACGGGCGCCGAGGTGATCGTCGCGCCGACTCGGCCAAGTATCGATCAGTTACAAGGCAGCGGTGTGGCCGTCGTCGCGCACGACGCGAAGCCGCTGCGGCTCGGCAGGCCGGTGGCCGACGACACGATGCTCGCCGCGTACCTCGTCGACCCCGGGCGCTCCGGGTACGAGCTCGACGACCTTGCCGCCGAGCACGGGATCGAGCTCGAGGCCGACCCGCCGGCCGAGGAGACGACCGCGACCCTCGTGCGCCGCGCACAGGCGACGCTCCTGCTCGGCGACCTGCTGCGCGAGAAGGTCCGCGAGCGCGGCTCGGAGCGACTGTACGACGAGGTGGAGCTGCCGTTGACGGTCGTGCTCGGCGCGATGGAGGACGCCGGGGTGCGTATCGACACGTACCGCATGGGGGAGATCACCGCCCGCCTCGCCGACCGCGTCGAGGAGCTCGAGGCGACGGCGCAGGAGCTCGCCGGCGAGCCGTTCCTGCTCGGCTCCTCGCAGCAGGTCGCGCGGATCCTGTTCGAGGTGCTCGAGCTCACGCCCGGGCGCAAGGGGAAGACCGGCTACTCGACCGACAGCCGCGTTCTGCGCTCGCTCCGCGCCGAGCACGCGATCGTCCCCGTGATCGAGGAGTGGCGGGAGCTGTCGAAGCTTCTCAACACGTACCTTCGGCCGCTGCCCGAGCTGATCGAGGAGCGTGACGGGCGCCTGCACACGACGTTCAACCAGGCGGTGGCGGCGACGGGTCGCCTCTCCACGACGAATCCCAACCTGCAGTCGATCCCGGTGCGCACCCAGCTCGGCCGCGAGATCCGCTCTGCCTTCCTGGCGCAGGAAGGGACGAGGCTGCTCTCAGCCGACTACAGCCAGGTCGAGCTGCGCATCCTCGCGCACATCTCCGGCGAGCCGGTGCTGCGCGAGGCGTTCGCGCGCGGCGAGGACATCCACGCGACGACGGCGGCGGAGGTGCTCGGCAAGGAGCGGGCGGAGCTGACGAAGGACGAGCGCAACGTCGCGAAGATGGTGAACTTCGGGATCATCTACGGCATCTCCGCCTTCGGGCTCTCGGAGAACCTGGAGATCCCACGCGAGCAGGCGCAGACGTACATCGACACGTACCTGGCGCGCTTCCCGCTCGTGCAGGAGCTGATCGAGCGCACCGTCGCGCAGGCCGCCGCGGACGGATACGTGTCGACGCTGCTCGGCCGCCGGCGACCGATCCCGGAGCTGCGCGCGTCGAACCGACAGACGCGGTCGCTCGGGGAGCGCCTCGCCGTGAACACGGTGATGCAAGGGACGGCGGCGGACGTGATCAAGGTGGCGATGGTGCGCATCCACGACCGCCTCGGGCGGGAGGGCCGCGCCGCCAGGCTGGTGCTGCAGGTGCACGACGAGCTGCTGCTCGAGGTGCCGGAGATCGAGCTGTCCGCGGTGAAGGCGCTCGTGCGCGAGGAGATGGTCGGCGCCTACCCGCTCGATCCGCCGCTCGCCGTCGACGTCGGCGTCGGCGACGACTGGGCCGAGGCCAAGGACTGAGCGGCGGCTGAGCCCCGGTCCTTGACAAGAGAGAGAGAGAGAGAGAGAGGTACACTCCTCCCGTGCTGTGAACAGAATCATGAAACTCGCGACAATAGGATTCGCCATACGGCTCGTGGTTCCGTCGTCCGTCGTGGTGGTGGCGGCGGCAGC
>JAOUEK010000250.1 GCA_029858755.1 Thermoleophilia bacterium | reverse complement strand
GCCACCGACGAACCGTCGCCCACGGTCGCGGCGGCGTCGCAGGGCAACCGTTAAGGAAGTGTTGCGACTCCGCTAGAATGAAGGCCGTGAACGCCGGCAGCCCCCGCAGCCGGCGCTTTTCGTGAGAGACAGGTCAGGAGAGACAACCGGGGAGGGCGAGCTTGTTCGACGTCGGCGACAAGGTGGTGTATCCCCATCACGGTGCAGGAACCGTGGTGAGCAAGGACGAGCGCATCGTGCTCGGTCAGAAGCGCGAGTACCTCACGATCCGCATCCTCCACAACGACATGACGGTCAACGTCCCGACCGAGAACGCAGAGCGCGTCGGCCTCAGGTGGGTGATCGACCAGCAGATGGTAGAGGTCGTCGTCAAGGCTCTCACCGGGGGCTCCACCGACATGCCGAAGAACTGGAACCGCCGCTTCAAGCACAACCGCGACAAGATGAAGACCGGCGACATTCTCGAGCTCGCCGAGGTCGTCCGGAACCTCGCGCTCCGCGACCACGAGAAGGGCCTCTCCACGGGCGAGAAGCAGATGTACGTGAAGGCCAAGCGCATCCTCGCCTCCGAGCTCATGTACGCGAAGGACATGAGCGAGGACGACGCGCACGCGTGGCTGGAGGAGGTCCTCGCCAACCCGGTCGGCGGCAAGAAGTCGTCGCGGGCGAGGGCGAAGGTGGTCACCGCCAGCGCGTAGCGCGGCGGGCACCACCTGCGCCGACTGCAGCCGTGTCCGGCGCCGGGGCGACCTGGGTCGTGCTCGTCGCAGCCGGTGAGGGGCGGCGCCTCGGCGCCGACCGGCCGAAGGCGTTCGTCGCTCTCGCGGGTCGGCCGCTGCTCGCGGAGAGCATCGAGCGCCTCGACGGGTGCGCGTGGGTCGACGCGATCGTCGTGGTCGCCCCGCCCGGCTGGGAGGAGCCGACGATCCTGCTCGCCGAGGAGCTCGTCGCGGGCAAGGTCTCGTCGGTCGTCGCCGGGGGCGCAACCCGTGCGGGCTCGGTACGGGCGGGCCTGGCCGAGGTGGCGGACGACGCTCTCGTGACGATCGTGCACGACGCGGCCCGGCCCCTCGTCACCGACGCCGTGGTCGAGCGCGTGCTGGCGCCGTTGGCGGAGGGCTACGACGGCGCCGTGCCCGGTATCGCCGTGTCGGACACGCTCAAGCGCGTCGAGCGAGGTGCCGTCGCCGAGACCGTCGCGCGAGACAGCCTGGTGGCGGTGCAGACGCCGCAGGCGTTCCTCGCCGACGGCCTGCGGGCAGCGTACGCGGGTGACCTCGACGGCGCCACCGACTGCGCTTCCGTGGTCGAGCGGCGCGGCGGGCGAATCGCCGTGGTCGAGGGAGACCCGCGCTTGCTGAAGGTCACTACTCCGGACGACCTGGCCATCGTCGAGCAGTGGCTGGGGCTGCCGTCGTGAGCGAGCTCAGGGTCGGCCTCGGCGTCGACGCCCATGCCTTCGGCGCCGGCGTACCGCTCGTGCTCGGTGGTGTCCCGATCGAGCACCCTCGCGGCCTGGTCGGCCATTCCGACGGCGACGTGATCGCGCACGCGCTCACCGACGCGCTGCTCGGCGCAGCCGGGCTCGCCGACATCGGCACGCTCTTCCCCTCCGACGACGAGCGGCTCCGCGGTGCCGACTCGCTCGTCCTGCTCGCAGAGGCCTACGCCCACGTGCGCGCCACCGGGCTCGAGCTCGTCAACGCCGACTGCGTGCTGATCGGCCAGGAGCCGAGGATCGCACCGCATCGCGACGAGATGGGGCGGCGCCTCGCCGCCGCGCTCGGCGTCGATCCAGAGCGGGTCGCCGTGCGTGCGACGACGACGGACGGGCTCGGGTTCACCGGGCGCGGGGAGGGGCTCGCGGCGCACGCGGTCGCCCTGCTCCGACGGCTGTGAGCCTCGTCTTCGTCACCCACGAGCAGCGGCCCGACCTTGCTGAGAGTGAGGAGCTGTGGCGCGAGTGGCCCGAGTTCATGCTCCACGACGACACGGCGCGGGGCCGCTGGGGACGTCTCTGCGACCGCCACGCCGCGTCCAGCTCTGGGGGCTCGACGCGGCGTCCGACGCCCTCGTCGTGAAGGCGAACTGCGCCCCCGTGGCGCCCGACCCGTCCGACCTGCCCGACGACGGGTGGCGGGAGGCGGTGCGCACCGCGGCCGACGACGAGCAGGAGCCGACGGTGCTCTGCGCGCTCCAGATCCAGGTCGCGCGCGCCCGCCTGGGCCCGGGCCTGAGCCGCCTCGCTCTCGCCCAGCCGCGTCGCGTTTGCGTCGACCACGGCTTCGCCGACCTGGTCGCCCCGGTGCGCCCGAGCCCGAATGCGCACTACCCGCTGACCCCGGCCTAGCGCTACGCGAGCTGGGTGTGCGACGACGGGCTCCCCTTCGACCCGTGGCTCCGAGCCCACGCCCGGGCCAGCGCCGCGATCGTGCGTGTCCGCGGTCGGGCGCTGCACGTGCCCGGCACCGTCGCCGAGTGGGAGCAATGGGCCGGAATGGCGTTCCCCGAGAGCGGGCAGTACGTCGTCCCGGGCGCCCTCATGCCGGTGGCGGTCGACGTGGATGCCGATCGCGGGCCCTACGTGGAGCCCGACGTCTGGATGCACCACCGGCTCGAGTAGCGAGGATCGGGTGTCGGACCGATCGGGTGTCGGACTGAAGTCCGACACCCGTCCCGTGTCGTGCGCGCGTGGGGCTCGAGCATGACCCCTCGTCGCCCACTCGATCGGCCGAGCGCCGCGCCCGGCGACCTTCTATCGTCCCCGCGACGCGGGCGCGCGAGGCGCTCGGCGACGAGGAGGCCCGCCGATGACGCAGCCTGCCGCACCGACACCCGCCCTCGGCGAGCGGCGCCTCTCCACGATCCACGCGGTCGCGCAGTCGCTCGCGATCGGCCCGATGTTCTCGGTTGCCCTGATCCTCGGCGCTATCTCTCGTCCCGACATCGGCGCTGGCTGGAACGCGACGCTGGCCGTGATCGTCTCGACGCTCGGCGTGCTCGCGATCGGCTACGCGGTCGCGCTCTTCGCACGGCGCTACGCGGGCGCCGGCGCCGTCTACGAGTACCTGACCCACGGCGCGCACCCGTGGGTGGGGATCCTCGTCTCCGGCTTCTTCTTCGTCGGCACGCTCTTCCTCGGCGGCGGTGGCATCTACCTCGGCCTCGGCATCCTCGGCGACGGCTTCTGGAAGGCACACGTCTCCGAGTCGGGCTCGGGTTGGTGGCTCTGGGGGCTGATCGGCCTCGCCTTCGTCCTCTGCCTCAACTACGTGGGCGTCCGTGTCGCCGTGCGCACGATGCTGGCGTTCGCCACGCTCTCCTTCGTGCCCATGGTGATCCTCGCGCTCGTGATCCTGGCCCGGGGCGGAGAGGAGGGGATCACCCTCTCCATGTTCGACCCGACGGAGACGTCGCTGCTCGGCATCTCCGGCGGCGGCGTCCTCGGCGGCGTGCTCCTCGGCATCCTGCTCTTCGTCGGCTTCGAGGCCGCCGCGTCGCTCGGCGAGGAGTCCCACGACCCGCACCGCTCGATCCCGCGCGCTGTGCTCGGGACGATCGCGGCAGCTGGCATCTTCTACGTCGTGATGTCGTTCGCGTTCTCGATCGGCTACGGGAAAGAGGCGGTCTCCGAGGGCGCGTGGGCCTTCTCGCCCGGTCCGGTGAGCGAGCTCGCGACGCAGTACGTCGGCTCCTGGTTCGCGACGCTGCTCGAGCTCGTCGTGATCCTCGATGCGCTGGCGCTGGCGCTCGCGATCTGCGTCACGATCGGGCGCGGCTACTTCGCGCTCGGACGCGACGGGCTGCTGCCGGGCGTGTTCGCGAAGGTCTCGCGGTTCGAGACGCCGTGGGTCGGAAACCTGATGGTCGCGGTCGGGGGCGTCGCCCTGACGCTGCTCGTCTGGCTGGCCTCCTTCCAGGGGCGCTTCACGATCCCGGGCGAGGACGGCAGCGCGGTGCCGCTCTTCCCGAGCGACGAGTTCGCCACCTTCATCCTCTCGGCGACGATCGGCTCCTTCGCGGTCGAGCTCGTGTACCTGATCCTCGCCGTCGTTGCCTTCCGGCTGGTGCGGGGCGCAGGAGGCCACTGGTGGCAGTACGGGATCGTCGCCGTCGCGGTGGCGACGCCGGTGCTCGGCTTCTACGGCGCGCTCCATCCGGGGCCGCACGACCGCTCGAACTACAACTGGGAGGCGCTGTACTGGACGTGTGGGCTGATCCTCGTCGCGCTCGCCTGGTTCGTGGTGGTCGCGGTCACCCGCCCGGCACAGGTCGCGGCGGCCGCGG
>JAOUEK010000249.1 GCA_029858755.1 Thermoleophilia bacterium | reverse complement strand
AAGACGTCGTGGTGGCTCGGCGGCGGCGTTCTCCGCGGTGACGCGCGCAGGCGATCTCGTACGTGACCCTCAGCCTCGTCGTGCCGCTGTTCGGGGCGGCCGTCCACGGGCTGTTCGGGCGCCAGGCGGCGCGGAGCTGAACCGCGTGCGTCTGCACGGCGACTCCTCTGTACGGACGCGAGAGGCGTAGTTCTCCGAACCCGAGACGTAGGCGGCTGCGGATGCCGGCGGGCCACTGGCGCGCAAGGCTGGGGTCGACGAAGGAGGAGCGCATGGGCGAGGCGACACTGACGACGAGGAGGCCCCAGGTCGCTGGAGTGGTGCTGATCTCGGGGGAGGGAATGCGGGTGGCCGAGTGGGTTCCGGGTCGTGCGGAGGACGTGCTCGTCCTCGACTTCCCGCCGCTGCCGGAGGGGAAGGAGCTGCGAGGCCCAGCGGCGAGTCATCCGAGAGGCTCGGCAGAGAGCGGGACGGGCGCGCGCAGCGGTCGCCAGCGCGACCTGCACGATCGCAAGGTCGAGAGGCATCGGCACGCGTTCGCGCAGGCGGCAGCGAAGGAGATCGGTGAAATCGTCGTGCGGCGAGGGTGGCAGGCGCTCGTCGTCCTCGGCGATCCTCGCTTTGCGTCCGACATCGCCGACGGCGCAGGTGTGGCCGTTCCCGTCGTGGAGCTGGGGCACGGTGCCCAGTGGCTCTCGCCCACCGAGCTCGCAGCCGTCGTGCACGACGACCTGGTGCGCGTGCTCACCGAGGCGCAGGTGAGCCTCGTGCAGCGGATCAGGGACGAGGCGCTCGCCGGCGGGAGGGGAGCGATCGGCCGCGACGACTGCCTGACCACGGCGGCGGAGGGACGGGTCGAGGCACTGGTGGTCGATCCGAGCCTGCCCGGCGCGCAGGATCTCGAGGACGCGGTGCTCGAGCAGGGGGGTCGGGTGGAGCTCGCGCTCGACGGCTCGGCGGCACTCATGGAGGAGCTGGGAGGCGCCTGCGCATTGCTCCGCTGGTGACGTTCGTGTGTGTGTTTCGCATGTGCGTGCCCGGTGTAAGCGGCCTTTGCAGCTTCTTCATCTCTTCCTGCTAGCGTGCGCCGTCGTGACCCGCCGCTTTACGAAGCTTCTGCTACTCGGCGCCGTCGTCGCAGGGATCGTGACTGCGACGGCCGCCGCGCTCGCGTTCACGGATGCAAGCTTCTTCCCCTCCGAGGGCGAGGTGGGCACGCCGTACCAGCACAGGTTCGATGCGCGCGGCGGCTCACCTCCGTACACGTTCGTGGTTCTGTCAGGTGCGTTGCCCCCCGGCCTCACTTTGCGCTCGGACGGCCTCGTCTCAGGCACTCCGACCCAGTCTGGCTCGTTCTCGTTCTGGGTCGAGCTGACGGACTCGTGGACGACGCCACTGCGGGCGCAGCGTGAGTTCACGATCGCGATCGCGCCCGACCTGCGGATCACGACGGAGGGGGCTCCTGCTGCTACGCCCGGGACCCCGTACTCGCTGCAGCTGACGTGGGTGGGAGGCGGGACGATCACGTGGTCGGTCAGTGCGGGCGTCCTCCCGCCGGGCTTCACGCTCGACCAGAGCGGGCTGCTGCAGGGGACGCCGACGACCGTCGGGCTCTACGACTTCACGATCTTCATCACGGACGGCAAGCGCTCGGACACGAAGCGGTTGCTGATCGCGGTTCGCAACAAGCTCGCCTTCGCCCCGCCCGGAGCCGTGCCCGCCGCAGAGGTGGGTGTGGAGCTGACGCCGTTGCCGTTGACCGCGACAGGTGGTAGCGAGAAGTACACGTGGGAGGTCGATCCGCTGACGCTGCCCGGCGGGTTGCGGCTCGACACCGAGGCGAGGATCGTGGGCACCCCCCGCGTCGCGGGGACGTTCGCGATCGCGGTCACGGTCAAGGACGACGAGGGGCGGAGTGCGACGGGCGAGGTGGCACTCACGATTGCGCCGAAGCTCCGGATCGCGACGCGGCGGCTGCCGCAGTCGAAGGTCGGGAACCCGTTCAGTGTCGAGCTGAGCGTGCTCGGCGGCGTGGAGCCGATCCGCTGGCGTGCCGTCAAGGGCGAGGGGCGGTTCCCACCCGGCGTTCGGCTGAACAGGAAGACGGGCCTGCTCGCCGGCAAGCCGCGCAAGCCTGGTAGGTACCGCTTCGTGATCGAGGCGACGGACGGCTTCAAGGTGACGGCACAGCGCACGCTCACGATCGTCGTCAGAGCGCTGCCGAGAGCGAAGAAGGCGTAGACGCGTCGAGCGCGCCGCGCCCGGCAGGCCTCGTGCGGGCCGGCGCGAATAGGTGGTCACCGACGGTGCGCGTGCTCCCGATCATCCTCGTCCTCGTCGTGGCGCTCGCCTGGGCTCCCGCGTCGTCCGCGGGTGCGCCCACGTCGGTCGAGATCGCCTTCCTCCGGGACGGGAGGCTGGCGCGGGTCGAGCGCGTCGTGCCGAGTGGCGTCGCGGCAGAGCTGCACGCGCTCCGTCAACTCACCCGTGGGCCGACGCGTGAGGAGCGCGCCGCCGGTCTTCGCACGGCGTTCGGCGCGGGCGTCAGCGTTCGCTCGGTGCGCGCCGACGGCGACACCCTGCTCGTGAGCTTCTCCAGGTCCGTGCTCGGCCCCGCGACCGCGGCCACGGTGCAGGCGAGGCTGACGCAGGTCGCAGCGACGCTGGGGAGGCTCGGCGCGCATCGCTTCGTGTCGATCGCGGCCGAGGGCCGGCTGGTGACCACGCTCGCCCTTGGGGTGCGCCCGCCCTCATGGCGGCCGGTGGCGGCGGAGCAGGGCTACCTGTACATGGTGCGCGGCATCCAACTCCGTCTCTGGTCGCTCGGCTACCTCGATCGCGCGGCTGTGACCGGGTCGCTCGACGCCGAGACGACGCATGCGCTCCTGGCCTTCCAGGGCTGGCAGGGCATCTCACGGACGGGAACGATTACCGGCGAGACCCAGGTCGAGCTGCTGCGCGCCACGCGACCAAGGCCATCCCGCCGGGCAGAAGGCCTCCGGCTCGAGATCTACCGCGATCGCGGAGTGCTCCTCGTCGCCCGCGGGAACGAGGCGGTCCGGGCAGTTCACACGTCCACCGGCTTCTCGGGGAGGACGCCGGCTGGAGCGTTCCGCGTGTATCGGAAGGAGCGGCTGTCGTGGTCGGTGCCGTTCGGCGTGTGGATGCCGTACGCCGCGTACTTCACCGGCGGCATCGCCACCCACGAGTACCCGGTCGTCCCCTCGTACCCCGCCTCGCACGGGTGCGTCCGCCTCCCCGCCGGCGACGCCGAGCGCGTCTACCGGCTCGTCGACGTGGGGACGCCCGTCCTCGTCTTCTGACGGCGGCGCGCCGGCGAACGGCGTGCGAACATGTGTTCGTGACATCGCAGGGCAGCGCCCACGGTCGCTTCACGCGCGCGTTGCAGCGCCGAGACCTCTTCCAGGCCGAGCTCGCCGCGCGGGAGCTCGGTGCACTGTCCCTCGACGACGCGCTCCAGCTGGTGCACCTGTACGCGGAGCGCCGGAGCCCGAAGTACGAGCGTGCAGCGCTGCGCTGGCTCGAGCGCTACCTCAGCGAGGGCTCGCCAGGGCTCGTCGACGTGGCGGCGGTCGCCGCCCTGCTTGCCGAGCGTGCCGGTCGATAGCGCGCCGCGGTGGAGGGTGGGACTGCGGGGATTCCACCGAGCGGTGTCCGCGTGGGCGCTGATGTCAACGGGCCCGGGGCGTGGTTGGCTCGAGAACGGAGAGGGCGCAATGGCGACGTGACGCTCTGTGCGGGCCGTGGACGAGGAAAGGGTTCACGTGAGCACGACTCAAGCGAGGCCAAGGACAATAGGCGCGCTGTTCATTGCAGCGACGTTTGCAAGCGTGCTGGGGCTCATCGTCCTCGGATCGAGTCTTGACGATCCCGGCTACCTCACGAATGCCGCTGCAGACGAAACGCGAGTAACGATCGTTGCGCTGCTTGATCTGATCGCGGCTGCGTTGATCGTTGCGATCGCGGTCATGATGTTTCCCGTACTCACTCGGCACAGTGCGGGAATCGCTGTTGGGTATGTCGCGGCGAGGCTTGTGGAGGCAACGATCACCGTTGTTGGCACGGTTGGACTGCTTTCAGTTCTGACCTTGAGTCAGGAGTACGTGCAGACAGGAGCATCGAATCCTTCGACCTTTGAACCTCTCGGGCCTGTCTTGCTCGCTGTCCGAGATTGGACCGACGTGATCGGGGCTCAGACCGCTTTCGCCCTGAGTGCCTTGATTCTCAACGCCTCGTTCTATGAAACACGGCTCGTCCCGCGGTTCATTTCGGTTTGGGGCTTCTTGGGGG
>JAOUEK010000248.1 GCA_029858755.1 Thermoleophilia bacterium | reverse complement strand
GGTCGGTGCCTACGACGACGCCGAGGCGCTGGCGCGCCTTGCCGACGGGGCGGACGTGGTCACGTACGAGTTCGAGAACGTCCCCGTCGAGGCCGCCGAGCGCATCGGCGCGCTGCCGGGGCCGGCAGCGTTGCGGGAGGGCCAGGATCGGCTTCGCGAGAAGCAGCTGTTCACGCGGCTCGGCATCCCCACGGCCCGCTACGGATCACTCGAGGAGCTCGGCGCCCCCGCACTCGTGAAGAAGCGCCGGCTCGGCTACGACGGGAAGGGCCAGCGTCGGGCGGACGCCGTCGAGCAGCTGGCCGTCGGCGAGCTGGCGGAGGAGATCGTGCGCTTCGACCGCGAGCTGTCGGTCGTGGCCGTGCGGGGCCACGACGGCCAGACGCGCTTCTGGCCGCTCGCAGAGAACGTGCACCGCGACGGCGTCCTCCGCGTGTCCCGGGCCCCGGCCGTCGACGCACCTCAGTCGGAGGCGCAGGAGATCGCGACGGCGCTGCTCGACGAGCTCGGCTACGTGGGGGTGCTCGCCGTCGAGCTCTTCGAGGTGGGCGGCCGGCTGCTCGCCAACGAGTTTGCGCCGCGCGTGCACAACACGGGGCACTGGACGATCGACGGCGCCGTCACGAGCCAGTTCGAGAATCACCTCCGCGCGCTGCTCGGGCTGCCGCTCGGCGACACGTCGGCGACCGCCTCGAGTGTCATGGTCAACCTGGTCGGCGGTGTCCCTCCCCGCGAGGCCCTGCACGCGCTCCCCGGCGCGCACGTGCACCTCTACGGGAAGGAGCCGCGCGCGGGCCGGAAGCTCGGCCATGTGACCCTCGTCGGGGCGGCCGAGGAAGCGGTTGCGGAGGCGATCCGACTGGCCGACGGCGCCTCAGCGCGCGGCTGACGGTCGCACGCTGCCCGCCGTCGCGGGCATGCCGTAGATTCTCCGGCGATCGTGAGCCTCGACGACTGGATCATCGCACTGCACCTGTTGAGCGCGTTCGCGCTCGTCGGCGCGGTCACGGTGTTCTCCATCATTCTCGTCGTTCTCCGGCGCGTCGACACGCCCGGCCGCGTGCTCGCGCTCGCCCCGGCGGCGCTGATCGCCAACGTCACCGTCCTCGTCGGCGTGCTGGGCACGTTCGGCTTCGGCGTCTGGCTCGCGATCTCGCTCGACGAGTACGGCGTGTGGGACGGCTGGGTGCTGGCCGCGATCGTCCTCTGGGCCGTCGGCTCCGAGCTCGGGCGGCGAACGGGCGTGATCATGGCCGGCTCCTTCGAGCGTGCCGAGCAGCTTGTCGGCCAGGGGCACGAGGGCCCGGACGCCGCGCTCGCGGACGGGCTGCGGAGCCGGCACGCGCACGTCTTCCACTGGGTGTCGACGGCCGCGATGGCGCTGATCATCCTCGACATGATCTGGAAGCCGGGCGCATGAGCGTGCTCGCCGCCACGCGTCCCGACTCGTGGAACTTCCCGTTGCTGCTGCACGTCGCGGGTGCGATGGTGCTCGTCGGCGCGGCCGCGACCGGGTCGATCTGCTCGCTTGCCGGCTCGCGCGACGCCGACGCCGCCTGGCTGCGTCGGGTCGCCTTCTACTCCTTCCTGCTGGTGGCGCTGCCGGCGTACCTCGTGATGCGGATCGGTGCCGAGTGGCTGTACAGCAAGGAGTTCGGCGAGACGGCGTCCGACCCGACGTGGATCGATGTCGGCTACCTCACAGCGGACCTCGGCGCGCTGATCCTCCTGCTGACCCTCGTCGCCTCGGGGCTCGCCGTCCGCCGGGGCAGCCGGGGGCTCACGCGGGTCGCCGGCGTCCTCTCCGCGGTCGCCGTCGTCGGCTGGCTCGTCGCCGTCTGGGCGATGGGTGGCAAGCCCGGCTAGATGATTGATGCGAAATTCGTGCGCGGTCGTGGCTGCCGCCTCAGGCACGGCGCCAGGCCGTCTCCACGCCCTTGTCCAGGCGTCCAGCCTGCGCTGCGGACGCGGAGCCACCCTGGCTCGGCCTGAGACGGCCCCACGGAGCGCCCATTTCGCATCAAGCCCCTAGTAGGACTTTGTTAGTTCGCTGAAGGGACCTCTCCTTGTAGGTCGAACGGTGTCCGTGGAAACGGTCATCGTTGGAGGAGGAGACGGATGGAAGCGGCGATGGTGGAGATGCTGGCGAGCGAGCCGCGCGAGCGGCTGCTTGCCTTCGTCGAGGAGATGGTGCGGCCGCTGCCGCACGTGCGGCAGCGCGAGAACGCGCTTGTGTACGTGCGCGGGTTGGTCGAGCAGGGCGGGCGCAAGAGCCTGCAGCCGACGCTCTTTCGGCTCGGGGAGTCGCCGGCGCGCTACGAGTCGGTGCAGCAGTTTCTCGCCGATTCGCCCTGGGATCCGACGCTGCTCGTCCGCGCCTGCGCCGAGCGGGTCGCGCCGGAGATCGGTGTGCTGGCCTGGATCGTCGACGACACCGGGATCGTCAAGGACGGCGAGCATTCGCCGGGGGTGAAGCGGCAGTGGTCGGGCACGCTGGGCAAGATCGGCAACTGCCAGGTGACGGTGTCGGTGCACACCGTCGGGCAGCGGGGGACGCTGCCGCTCGGCTGGCGGCTGTATCTGCCGGAGGAGTGGTGCAGGGATGAGCTGCGGCGGGTGCGAGCGAAGATCCCGGCCGCGGTCGACTTCGAGACGAAGCCGGCGCTCGCCCGTGGCCTGGTCGAGCAGGCAGCGAACTGGCAGATCCCGCTCGCGCCGATCCTCGCCGACCAGGCCTACGGCGACGACACGGACTTCCGCACGCGCCTGCACGGGCTCGAGCTCGAGTACGTGCTCTCGGTCGGTGTCCAGACGAGCGTCTATCCGCCCGGCACGAGCTTCGCGGTGCCCGAGCGCAACGGCACGAGCGGTCGGCCAAGGACGGTCGCCCGCGCCGACCGCGAGCCCGAGTCGGTGGGCGCGCTCGCGAAGCGGCTGCCGGCGAGGGCGTGGAAGACGCTGCCCTGCCGGACGACACCGGCGGGCGAGGACGTCACAAGCCGCTTCGCCTTTGTCCGTGTCGTCGCCGCTCACCCCGTCCGCCGCGATCACAGGCCGCCGCGCGAGGAGTGGCTGATCATCGAGTGGCCGGCGGGCGAGAAGGCGCCCAGCGACTACTGGCTGTCCAACCTGCCCGCGAGCACGCTTCGCGAGCGGCTCGCCCGCCTCGCCCGGCTGCGCTGGACGATCGAACTCGACTACCGGCAACTCAAGGGCGAGCTCGGCCTCGACCACTACGAAGGCCGAAGCTACCTCGGCTTCCACCACCACTGCGCGCTCGTCACCTGCGCGCACGCCTTCCTCACCCTCGAACGGCTCCACCCAAAAGCGCGGCGGCCGGACTGACACTGCCGCAGACGGTGCTACTCCTCCAGCCCGTCCTGCGCTGCTGGAACGGCCGCTGCCGCACCTGCAACCAGCCGGTCGACCTCGACCAGCTCACCCTCTTCCATCGAAGGGAGTAACAAAGTCCTACTAGCGGCCGAGGCGCCGGAGCAGCCCGCGACGCCTGCGGTGGCGCACACGGGGACGCGGAGGTGGGTCCTCGCCCGCGAGCAGCGCCGCGGGCACCGCCTCGCAGAGCCAGTGGGCGAAGTCGTCGTCCCCGATCGCCCGCGCCGCAGCCCCCATGCCGGCCTCGCGCACCTCCGGCGCGTGCGCGTCGGAGGCGATCAGGTGGGCGAGTCGCAGGTCGAGCAGCTCGTGGGCGCACTCGGCCGCGCGCCTCCCCAGGCGGCCGTCCACCGAGGCCGCGGTCAGCTGCACGAAGACGCCCTCGTGCACGACGTGCTCCAGGCGGTGCGGCATCGCCTGCACCTCGGCGTTTCGCTCCGGGTGGGCGAGCACCGGCACCACGCGCTCGCGGAGGAGCGCGCTGCAGACCGAGCCGAGCTCGAGCGGCCAGCCGTAGTAGGGGAACTCGAGCAACAACAGGCGAGGATTGCCGCCGAGCCCGAACCGCGCCCGATCGTCGAAGGTCAGCTCGGGGAGGCGGTCGAGGGCGATCTCCCCGCCCCCCCGGATCTCGATCTCGACACCCGCCTCAGCCACGGCCGCGCGCACCTGCTCGAGGCGGCGCTCCATCAGAGCGGGGGTGGTCGGCCAGTCGTCGCGGACGTGCGGGGTGGCGCAGACCACGCGGACGCCGTCGGCGGCCATCGCACGCGCCATCGCGACCGAGCCGGACACGTCGTCCGGCCCGTCGTCGATCGCAGCGAGGACGTGGGAGTGGACGTCGATCATCGCCCGGGAGGGTACGTGCCACGCTTGCGGCGGAGTTGCCCTCAGGCGCTCTCGTCCCGCGCCGGCCGGGGTG
>JAOUEK010000247.1 GCA_029858755.1 Thermoleophilia bacterium | reverse complement strand
CCCGATCGCTACATGGGACGCATCCTGCGCGACCCGGAGCAGCGCACAGCCCTTTTCGACGCGCTCGACGAGCTGGCCACCGGTGGCGACGAGATCCCGCCCGACGGACGCGGGCGCAGGTGGGTGAGCGTCGCGCACCTCGATCCAGTCGACGTCGCCGTCGTCCTGCACGAGATCGACGCGACGGTGGAGCTGGGGTTGGGCGTGCGCGTGACGGTCACCGCGCCGGATGCCGGCGTCGAGGCCTACGTTCCTCTGCTACGCGTTCCGAACGGCGACTCCGGATCCACCTTCCTCGTTCTGGGCGATGCACGGGGGCGAATCGACGTCAGCGCCTTCGTCGACTTCGACGCGCCCGCGCCCGACGCGCTGCTCCACGGTCTGGGCATCCGCGCCGACGTTCCGACCGCGGCTGGCGGCGACGCCCCCGCGCTCTTTGCCACACTGCGCGGCTTGAGATTCGAGGGCGACGCGGACCGTCGGGACGTCTCGCTCGGAGGGAGCGATCTCGCGGAGCTTCCCGACGAGGTGCTTCGCCTCGCGGTTGGGCTACTTCGCTCGGCATCGGGTCAGGCGGGCGGGCAGGCGCGTTCGCTGCTGGAGCTGCTCGGACTCGGCGCCGACGGCGCGATCCCGCGGCTGCCAGTCGCCGAGATGCTCCAGGAAGGTCTGCCGGCGCTGCAGCGCTGGTGCGACGGACTGGTTCGCGACACCGCGGCGCTGCAGGCCTGGATCGCGCGCTTCGCGGAGTTCGTCGCGGCTTCGCTGCCCCCGGCGCGCGCGCCGGTGGTCGCGGCGGATCAGGTGACGTGGACCCTCGCGAGCGGCACGAAGGCTGGACTGATCATACGCGCGCGACCGGGGCCCGGGAGCGAGTCGGTCCTCGAGCTCGGTGGGTTCGCCGAGCTGTCGGTGGGCGGACCTCCGCCTGCCGCGGCGCGACTCGAAACGATCGTGCTGCGCACGAGCGTCGGCGGTGCGCATCCAACCGCGGTTGGTCTGCCACGTCTGTCACTGACGGGGCGGCTCGGACCCGCGCCGGCCGCCACCGGCGCGGATATCGTCGCGGCGACGGCGACGGGAGGATTGACGACCGCAGTCCGTGCGCTGAAGATCGGGCTGGAGCTTTCGGAGGACCGTCGCGCGCGATTCGTTCTCGCGGCTGAGAATGTCCGCATGACGGTCGGCGGTCGTACGGACACATACCCCGTCCTCGATCTGACGAACGCCGACGCGCTCGTGGCCGTCGCCGGGGCCGTGGTTGACGACGTCGTCGACGCACTGATGGACCGGCTGGGTCCGGCCGCGGCCCAGGCGCGCATCGCGCTCGGGCTCGACGCGCCACCCGCGGCTTGGCCCGTCGCGCTGGTGTCGATCTTCGACCTGATGGCGCGACCGATCGAGAGCGTGCTCGGCTATCACCAGAGGGTCCTGGCCCAGTACGCTGCGGGCTACCCCCGGCTGCCCGAGGCCATGGCCGCGCTGCTGAACGCGGGCGCGGCGGTGGCGGCTTCGGGCGCGGGAACCGACGTCGACCCGTGGATCGTCGCGTTCGCGGGCGGCATCGGGCTCGCGGCGTGGAAGACGGACGCGGGCAAGGAGGAGTTGCACTTCGGCCTCGCCGTGACCCGGCGCGCGACCGATCTCGGCGGCAGTTGTCCCCGCGTCACGTTCAGCGCGCGCGTCGAGCTTACCCGCATCGACCTCGACACGCTCCAGGCGCGCGCCCTGGGTGCCGTCGTCGGAACGATCACCTTCGGTGCCCGCGGGGGGATCCCGCTTCGCATCGGCACTGCGAGCGGCGCAATCATCGCCGACGAGATCGGACTTCGACTCGCATTCGTCGACGGTCGACTCACTCCCGGCCTCGTGGCACCGGGTCTGGCGGCAGAGATCGAGGGCGACGCGATCCCGTTCGCGCTGCCGACCGTCGACGCGGCTGGCGCCTTCGTGGGAGACGTCCCGTGGCCCGCGCTCGAACGTCTGTGCGGGGCGCTGCTCGAGAATGCCGGACCGATCTGGGCACGCGAGCTCAGCCGGCTGTTCGGCTGGTGCGGCGGCCAGACGCCACGCCTTTCGCTCGCGGAGCTCCTCGCCGATCCGTTACCGGCGTTGCAGTCGTTCGCCGGGCGCACGCCACTGGACGATCTCATCGGCATCCTTGCAACGATGGCAAACGGACCCGCGGCGGGTCTCCTGCCGCGCGGTGTAACGCTCGGTATGGGCAGCACCGCCACGCCGCTGACGATTCCGCTGCACGCTGTCGACGGTTCCAGCCCCGCGGTGTACTTCGCCGCGAGCGGATTGGAACAGGCGCTCGGGATCGAGGTCTTCCGGCCCGCGGCGCTCGTGGCCCTCTTGACGGGTGCATCGCCGACGCTGTCCTCCACCGCGCTCGGCGCTCAGCTGTCGTCGATCCTCACCGTCGCCGCCGAGCGCGAGCAGACACTGCACGATGCGCTGCGTGGGCGACCGAATCTCGCCGCCGGCCTGGGTGCTCTGGCCGATCGCTTCGCGGTTGGCGATGCGATGGTACGTGCGGAACTCGCGACCTTCGCAGGCGCAACGACGCACGAGGTCGCGGTCGGACACGGCGCGCTCGATTCGCTCGATCTCGCCGCGCTCACGGGGCAGGCCGTCGACGAGCAGACGCTGCTGGTGACGCTGGGCCCGGACTGGTCCGGAGTAGACTCGCGGGCCGTGATCGACCTCTCAACTGCGGGACTGCCCGCAGCCGCCTTCGACGTTTCGCGGCTCGAGAGCGAGCCGGGCCCGTGGGTCGTGCGGCTTCCCTCGCGGCGCGACGCGACGACGGCGGCGGGCGAGGAACCGACGGCTGCGCAGGCCGCGCGACTGAGCCGCGCGATCGCCGCGGTCGTCACGCGGATGCAGGCCGCCGCAGCGGTGAAGATCGTCGCGCTCGGAGGAGCCGGACACGCGGCACGCCTCGCCGCGGCCACGGCAGCAGGCGTCACGCACCTCGTGACCTTGGGGACGGCCCACGGGGGGATCGACCTCGACGTCCTCGACGACGGTCCCGCCGCGCAGGCGCTGCAGATGCTCGCCGCGCTGCTACCGGAACCGGGCGCACGTACCGAGTTGCCAGCCGCGTCGCTGGGTCGCGATTGCGTCGCTCCGCTGATCGACGCCTACCGTGCCGGCGATCGCGCGCTGGACGATTTGGCTCCGCCGCCGGTCGCGATGCCGGCGCTGCCCGCCGCAGTCTCGGCCCACGCAATTGCGGGTAGGGTCGGCGCGAGCGGAGCGCAGGCCGCCGTGTCCGCGCTGGTCGCCCGCGTGCTGCAGAGCGCTTACGAGAACGAGGAACTCGCGCGCACCTTGCGCCCGGCTCCCGGCGCGCCGGTGCTTGGACTCGGGACCCGCATCCAGGGCGGAGACGACGTCGTCGTCGGCGTCGACGCGCAACTCGATCTCTGGCGCCCGGACACCGCGCAGCTCGATCCCGTCGTCGTGGTGCGGGTCGAGATCTCCCGTCCCGGCGGTTTCCTCGCGGGAGGCCCGGATCCAACGCGGCCGGCGGGGGCGCGGCGCGACCCGCAGGTCCGGCGCTGCGAGCTCATGGTCACCGTCCCGATCCTGCGAACGGAGGATGCCGAGACGCGTCTCGTTCTGCACGAGGCTGAAGCGTTGGGCATGCGCCGGCTGCGCTGGGAACTCAACTCGACCAACCTGTCGACGGCGCCGCTCGACGAGGCCACGCGTCTGCTCGTCGGCCGCGCCTTCGGGGCGCTGGATCCGCTCCCCACGACGGGATGCCTGCGCGAACTGGCCGACGCGCTCGACGCGCTCGACCTGTTGGAGTCCCCGCCGGTCGACGGCGGTTCGGTGGAGCTCGCGGTCGCTGCGTTCGAACAGTTGATAGCCGATCCTCTCGCATTCACCCGTCAGGTCCGCGCGCGGCGCGGGGATGCGGCGATCGCCAAGGCACTGGCCCGACTGCTTGGCGCGCCCGCACCGAACACGACCACACCCTCGCGCGTCGACTTCACCACGAACGGTCTAAAGATCGGGATCGACATCGAGTCCGCAGCACTGCAACTGACCGCGAGCGATCTCGCGCTGCACTCAGGGCTCGCGATCGACGGTTCGGTGACCGTGGACGCGGCTGGCGTACGCGGCAACGCATCGCTCGCGGTCGGCGACGGCGGCGTGCGGCTCGAACTCACCGGCGACCCTTTCACCGTCGCGATGCGCGCCGGCGAAAGCGGATCGATCTCCGAAGCGGTCGCGATCTACCCGGTGCCGGATCGACCCGGGCTCGCCCGCCTCCTCACGAAGGCGGTACCGGCGGCGGTCCTTTCGGCGGGGAT
>JAOUEK010000246.1 GCA_029858755.1 Thermoleophilia bacterium | reverse complement strand
CCGCGACCAGCTTACGCAGGGCCCGCGCTAGGGCCCCAGCGTCGCGATCAGGGCGTCGGCGACCACGCGCAGCGGCTTGCCGGAGATCTGGCTGGCCTTGCGCAGCCGCGCGAACGCCTCCTGCTCGGTCAGCCCCTCCCGTTCCTGGAGCAGTCCCTTCGCGCGCTCGATCGCCTTGCGCGCGGCGAGCGCGTCTGCCAGCGACGCGGCCTCGGCCCGCACCGCCGCGAGCTCCTCGTGCCGCGCGCGTGCCGTGGCGATCGCCGGCAGCAGGTCGGTCTCGCGGAACGGCTTCACGAGGTAGCCGAAGACCCCCGCCTCGACCGCGCGCGAGACGAGCTCCTGCTCGCCGTACGCGGTCACGATCACGATCGGCAGCGGCCGCTCCTCCAGGATCCGCCGGGCGGCCTCGATGCCGTCGAGCCGCGGCATCTTCACGTCGAGCAGGGCGACATCCGGCTGCTCGCTGCGCGCGAGCTCGACCGCCTCCTCGCCGTCGCGCGCCTCCGCGCACACCTGGAAGCCGGCGCGCTCGAGCATCGCCCTGAGGTCGAGGCGGATGATCGTCTCGTCCTCGGCGACCAGGATCCGCACCCGCCGAAGCGTAGTGCTTGGTCGGCAGTGACCGGGGCTCGTGGCCCGTGCGCATGGAACGTGCGCGCTCGGCTCACGCCGGAAAGGTCACGACCGCCTCGAGCCCCTGGCGGTCGACCAGCTCGAGCGATCCCCCGAGCTCGTCGTGCACGAGCGCGCGCACGATCGAGAGCCCCGTCCCCTCGTGCGCCCCACCCATCCCGCGACCGTCGTCGGCGACGGTGAGCACGATCTCCTCGGCGCTACGCCGCAGCGCGACGGAGACGTCGCCCTCGCCGTGCTCGAGCGCGTTGCCGAGGAGCTCGCAGAGGACGAGCGCGAGCGCGGTCGCGCGCTGGCCGGCGAGTGAGACCTCCTCCAGCTCGGCCGTCACGCGGCGGCCGGGATCGACACCGACCCCCTGCACGAGCATCGCCCGCAGGCGGTCGACCAGCTCGCGGAGGTCGACCACGTCCTCGCGGTGCTCGGTCAGCTCCTCGTGGACGGCCGCGATGGCGAGGATGCGGTTGACGGAGTCCGCGAGGGCCTTGCGCGGGTCGACGCCGTCCGCGGCCGCCTGGAGGCGCAGGAGCGAGGCGACGGTCTGCAGGTTGTTCTTGACACGGTGGTGGATCTCCTGGGCGAGCACGCCGCGCAGCGCCATCCTGCCCTGCTCCAGGGCCACGGCCGCCTGGCTGGCCACCGCCTCCAGGAGGCGGCGGTCGTCGGACGAGAACGGGGCGTCACGATCGACGACGAGCTCGCCCACCGCGCGCCCCCGAGAGCGGAGCGGCACGCGCACGGCATGCTCACCGGCGCGGCCCTCCGGCCACGCGATGCGCCCGTCCTCGAGCACGATGGCGGCCCCGGTCGCGGAGACCGAGTCGACGGTCGTCCGCACGATCGCCTCCAACGACTCCTCCAGGTAGAGCGACTCCGAGACCGCCTCCGAGACCCGGGCCAGCGCCTCGAGCTCGCGGACGCGGCGCTGCGCCGCCTCGTAGAGGCGCGCGTGCTCGATCGACTGCGCCACCTGCGACGCGATCGCGACCAGCAGGCCGATCTCGCCCTCGGTGAACGCCCGCGGGGCACGCGTGCGCACGTTCAGCGCGCCCTCGAGCTTCTCCCGGGGACGGGAGGCCAGGATGGGCACGGCGAGGATCGACTCGTACTGGTCCTCGCGCAGGTTCGGGAACTGCTTGAAGCGGGGATCGAGATGCGCCTTGGAGGCGATCATCACCGGGGCGCGCTCGGCCGCGGCGACGCCGGTGATTCCCTCCCCCGGCCGCATCCTCGGCCGGTCGGTCGGGTCCTCCATCGCCGTGCCGTGGGTCGCGTGCAGCACGAGCTCCCCGGTGACGTCGTCGTAGAGGTAGACGAAGCACGCGTCCGTGGCGAGCGCGGACGCAACCTCGTGCGCGATCGCCTCCATCACCTCCTGCAGGTCGAGGCTGGAGTTGACCACCTCGATCGTGCGGGTGAGGAGCGCGAGGTGACGAGCGGGCTCGTCCGTCACCCGTTCACCGTCGCCGGAGAGACGCGCGGAGAGGCCGGAGGCCCGCTCCGCCGGCCGAGAGGCCCGCCACGGCAGAGGATCTCGCACCCGCCGTGCAGGGCCCCGTGGGGGAACCAGGGGCTCCCCCACGCAGGACCTCGATCGTGCGGATGAGCAGTGCGAGGTGGCGAGACGGCCCGTCCGTCACCGTCACTCCGCCGTGCGGGCGGGAGGTCGTCACGTCAGCTCACCCAGGGCGAGCGCCCCGAGCACCGGGACGCCGATCGTGAGCGCGAAGTTGAACCAGCCGACGACGACGAGCCGCCGGCGCGTCGCCGGGGCCTGCGGGTCGGTCGCACGCAGCTCCCGTTGCAGCCGCGGCCCGAGCACGTAGTCATGGAGCACCGCGCCCGCGCAGAGCAGGAGCACGAGCGCCGACTTGGCGATGAGGAGCCGGTCGAAGTCGGTGTCGAGCGCTCCGCGCGCGAAGCCGCCGTGGAGCTCGGTGAGCCAGAGGCCGGAGAGGATGGCGATGCCCATCGCGCTCCAGCCGAGTGGGCGCCAGCGGCGGCCGAGCGCGCGCATCGCCGTCGCCCGCGCCTCCCCCTCGAGCCGACGGATGGCGGGGACGCCGACGAAGACGAGCGCCACCGTGCCGCCGACCCAGACGGACGCGGAGAGGACGTGGACGATGCGCAAGGTGGTGAGCACCAACGCCATTCTCGTCTACGGTTGACCGGTGAGCGCGCAGTGGCTCCTCTTCCTCCATCTCGTCGGGGCGCTGCTCTTCGTGGGCGGCGGCCTGGTCGCCGCCGCCCTGCGCGTGGCGGCGATGCGCAGGAGCGCGCCAGGCGAGATCGCGCTGCTGCTGCGAGCGGTCCGACCCGCCGTACCGGTCGTTGCCGGCGGCCTCGTGCTCACTGTCGGAATGGGCTTCTGGCTCGCCGACCGGCTCGGCTACGACCTCGGCGCGACCTGGCTGACGCTGACGTTCGCGCTCGTCGCCTGGATGGTTGTGGTGGGCGCGGTCGCCGGCCGCGGTGACCGTCACACCCGGGAGCTGGCCGAGCGGCTGGCCGGCGAAGGCGACCGGCCGAGCGATGAGCTCGGGCGCCGGCTGCGCGACCCGGTCAATCTCGCCCTCAACGGGTCGCTGCTGGTCGCCGCCGTGGCCGTGATCGCGCTGATGGTCTGGAAGCCGGGGGTCTAGGCCGGCGAAGACCGAGCGCCGGGCTGAAGCCCGACGCCTGCGCGCGTGGCCAAGGCTTCCCGCGCGGTGCCGCGCGTGCCGAACCGGGGGAACGGCGGGGTCAGGCTGAAGCCTGACCCCGATCGCATGGCGGGACGCCCAGCGTGAGGACCGAACCAACCCGCGAGATCGGTCAGCTCCCCGGGTCGGGCTTCAGCCTGATCCCGCCCTTGCCCCGCCATCCTCCCCGGTGCGAGCGGCTGCGGAGGCCGCCGCGGGTCGGAAGTCGCGCAGAACGACCACGGGCCCCACACCAGGGGACCCGCGATCGGCCGTCAGACACAGGGGTCGCCGCTCGCCTAGCGGCTCACCCTGCGGGTCGGATCATGAGACATTCGCCGGACGATGTCCAGTGGGAACCGCGGGGCGCCCCTTGGTCCCACCGGACGGTCGCGGCTCCTACAGCGCCCCCAGATACCGCTCGAGCTCCCACTCCGACACCTGGATGCGGTAGTCGTTCCACTCGCGGCGCTTGAGCTCGACGTACCGCGGGAAGATGTGGTCGCCGAGCGCGCGCTCCATCAGCTCTGACTTGGCGAGCTCCTCGATCGCCTCGCCCAGGGAGCCGGGGAGGGCGACGATGCCGCGCTCCTCGCGCTCGGCCTCGGAGAGCCGGTACAGGTTGGTGGTCATCTCACCCGGCAGCTCGTAGCCCTTCTCGATCCCCTCCAGCCCGGCATGCAGCAGGGCGGCGAACGCAAGGTACGGGTTGCAGGCGGGGTCGGGGCAGCGGATCTCCGCACGGGTGCCCTGCTCCGAGCCCGGCTTGTAGAGGGGGATGCGGATCAGGGCGGAGCGGTTCCGCTGCGACCAGGCGACGTACACCGGCGCCTCGTAGCCGGGCACCAGCCGCTTGTACGAGTTCACCCACTGCGCGAGCACGGCGGACATCTCCCGCGCGTGCACAAGCAGGCCTGCGATGAACGCCTTGGCCGTCGGAGACAGGTGGTGCGGGTCGCGCCGGTCGAAGAACGTGTTGCGGCCGTTCTTGAACAGCGACATGTGCGTGTGCATGCCCGACCCGTTCTCGCCG
>JAOUEK010000245.1 GCA_029858755.1 Thermoleophilia bacterium | reverse complement strand
CGTCGCGGGCGCCGCGACCCCGGTCTGCCTCACGGTGACCCTGCTGGACGGCATCGTGCTCGCGCGCTCGGTCTTCGAGCACTCGGTCAACTACCGCTCGGTGATGGTGCTCGGAGAGGCGACGCCGGTCACGGGCGAGGCGGAGAAGCTCGCCGCGCTGGAGGCGCTGACGGAGCGACTGCTGCCCGGCCGCTGGGCCGACGCCCGCCGGCCGACGCGAACGGAGCTGAAGGCGACCGCGGTGCTGCGCCTCCCTCTCGACGAGGCGTCCGCGAAGGTGCGCACGGGGCCGCCGGCCGACGGTGACACGCCAGACGCCGAGCTCGACGTCTGGGCGGGCGTGATCCCGCTCGTCACCCGTGCCCTCGCTCCGCAGCCCGACCCCATGCTGCGCCCGGGGGTGCCGGTGCCCGCCTACGCCGAGCGGTACCACCGTGACGGCCTGACGGGCTGAGCCGCGGGCGACGCCGGGCCGGCGACCGCGAGGGACTATCCTCGCCGGGTGACGCCGACCCCGCTCGACCTGCTCCTCCTCTCGGGCGAGGACGTGACGGCGGTCGCGCTCTCCGACGACGACGTGCTGGCAGCGGTCGAGACCGCCGTCCGCGCGCAGGGCGAGGGGCGGGTGGTGCTCGACCCGCGCGTGCACCACGTCCCCGACCCCGCCCTCGCCGGGCACTTCAACCTGCTGCGCGCCACGGTCTGGCCGCTCGACACGACCGGTGTGAAGGTGGTCGGCGACTTCGCGCGCAACTACGAGCGCGGGCTGCCGTCCGAGCTCGCGCTGGTCACGCTCTACGACCCGCGTACCGGCGTGCCCACGGCGATCGTCGACGCCACCGAGATCACCGAGCGGCGGACGGGCGCGCTGACCGCGCTCGGCGGACGCGAGCTCGGCCGCCCGGGATCACGGGTGCTCGCACATCTCGGCGCGCGCGGCACCGCGTTCTCGAACGTGACCATGCTCGACCGCCTCTTCGACTTCGACGAGATCCGCGTCACGAGCAGGCGCGCCGAGTCGCGCGACGCCTTCGGGGAGGCCCTCACCCGCGCGCTCGGGAAGCCGATCGTCGTCACCGACACGATCGAGGGTGCCGTCACGGGCGCCGACGTGGTCGTGGAGGCGACGCGGCTGGAGCACCCCGAGCCGCTGCTGCGCACCGCCTGGCTCGACGCCTGCTCGCTGCTGATCCCCTACGGCACGATGAGCGTCCTCGAGCCTGACGTGCTCGACGACTTCGACAAGGTCGTCGTCGACGACTGGGGGCAGTGTGGGCGCGACGACGGCTTCGGCGCGCTCCGACCGCACGTCCGCGCCGGGCTGCTCACCGAGCAAACGCTGCATGCCGAGCTCGGCGAGATCGTCGCCGGCGCCCGACCCGGGCGCGAGAGCGCCGACGAGCGCATCCTCTTTTGGCACCGCGGCCTGGCCACCACCGATGTCGCCGTCGCCCACCTGATCGTGAGCCGTGCGCGGGAGCGCGGCCTCGGCACGACGTTCCGCTACCGGTCGTGATCGAGCTCGGCGCCGACGGCCTCGACCGCACCGCCTACCTCCGGGTCGTGCACGGTGGGGAGGCGCCCGCGGTACCGGACGACGTGCTCGCCGCCGTCGACCGAGGCCGCGAGGCGATGCTCTCCGCGATCGCCTCGGGCCTCCCGGCCTACGGCGTGACCACCGGCCTGGGGCACCTCGCGAGCGTGTCCGTGCGGCCGGAGGATCAAGAGGCGCTGCAGCGCTCGCTGCTCACGGGGCGTGCCTCCGGCCTCGGCCCGCCGCTCCCGACGGCCGTGACCCGCGGCGCGATGCTGCTCCGGCTGTCCTCGTTCCTCTCCGGTCGCGTCGGGGTCGGCGCCGCCCTCTGCCGTTTGCTCGCCACGTTGCTCGCGGCGGGGTGGGAGCCCGTCGTTCCGGCGGGCCCGTACGGCGCCGCGGGCGAGATCGGGCCCTCGGCGCACCTGTTCCAGACGCTGATCGGCGAGGGAACCGTCGTGCTCGGGGGCACCGAGCTGCCCGCGCGCGACGCTCTCGGCCGGCTCGGCCTCGAGCCCTTCCAAGTCGGCGCGAAAGAGGGCCTGGCGCTCGTCAACGGGTCGCCGTTCGCGACCGCGCTCGGGATCGAGCACACGACACGGCTCCGAGGGCTCGTGGAGACGGCGACAACGGCCGCAACACTCCAGCTCGCGGTCACCGGCGCAGGCGCGCAGGCGCTGTCACCGGAGGTCGCGGCGTGGCAGCGCGACGACACGGTGAACGCCCTCGCCCGCAGCGTCGCCGCAATGCTGGAGGGGTCGGCCTCCCTCGCCGACGGCGCCCAGCCACCGGTGTCGGCGCGCGTGGCGCTCCAGGTGCACGCGGCGGCGATCGACGCGATCGACGTGCTCGACGCGACCCTCGATCGGAGGCTGCGGGCGGTCACGGACAGCCCGCTCGTGCTGGAGGGGGACGAGACGGGAAGCGTGGCGATCGCGCCGAGTGGCGGCTTCCACGCCGTCGCCGTCTCGCTCGGCCTCGAGACGCTGGCGATCGCCGCCACCCACGTGCTCAACCTCGTCGAGAAGCGCCTCCACCGGTTGCACGATGCGCGCTTCTCGGGTCTCCCCGAGCAACTAGCGGCGGAGCCGGGGGCGCAGTCGGGAACCGTCGCGCTGCACAAGGCGGTCGTCGGGCTCGCCGCGGACGCCCGCAGCCTCGCCGCACCGGCGTCGGTGCACGCGCTCGACACGTCGGCCGGCCAGGAGGACGTGCAGGCGTTCACCTTCCTGGCCGCCGAGCGGGCCGGCCGCATCGCCGACAACCTGGAGTCGGCCCTCGCTTGCGAGCTGGTGGCGCTGCGGCAGGCGGCGTGGCTCCGAGGAGGAGCGCCGCCCGGCCCGCTGGCGCCGACCCTGGCCCGGCTCGAGGAGGCCGTACCCCCGGTCGCCTTCGACCGGACGCTGTCGCCCGACGTCGAGCGGGTTCGGTGCGCCGTCGCTGATGGGCTCTTCCGCACGCCGCCTGCCTGAGTGACCGACCGATCGCGTCGCGGGCCCGGGTACGCTCGTGTCGTGGAGCTCGACACCGTGGTCATGAAGTTCGGCGGCTCGTCCGTGGCCGACCCCGAGAAGGTCCGCCACGTGGCCGCACGCTTCGTCGACGCCCGGCGCCGCGGCCTCAAGGTCGTCGGCACGGTATCCGCGATGGGCAAGACCACGGATCAGCTGCTCGCCCTCGCGAGCGACGTGTCGCCGACGCCCCACCCCCGCGAGCTCGACATGCTGCTCTCCACCGGGGAGCGGATCGCGTGTGCGCTCGTGGCGATGGCGATCCACGACCTCGGCGAGGAGGCGATCTCCTTCACCGGCTCCCAGGCGGGCATCATCACCGACGCCGCGTACACGAGGGCGAAGATCCGCGAGATCCGGGCGGATCGGGTGCTGAAGGCCCTCGACGCGGGCAAGATCGTGCTCGTCGCCGGCTTCCAGGGCTTCTCACGCGACACGATGGACGTGACCACCCTCGGGCGCGGCGGCACCGACGCCACTGCCGTGGCGCTCGCGGCCGCCCTCGGCGCCGCCTGCGAGATCTACTCCGACGTCCCCGGGGTCTTCACCGCCGATCCGCGCATCGTCCCGGACGCTCGCAAGCTCCCCATCGTCTCCTACGAGGAGATGCTGGAGATGTCGGCGTCCGGCGCGAAGGTCCTGATGCTGCGCTCGGTGGAGCTGGCCCGCAACCACGGCGTGCGCGTGCACGCCCGTTCCACGTTCTCCGACGAGGAGGGCACCTGGATCCAGGAAGGAGACGACATGGAGCATCCCATCGTGTCCGCGGTCACCCACTCCGAGACCGACGTCGTGTTCACGCTGACGGGCATCCCCGACCGCCCCGGCGTCGCCGCTCGCATCTTCGATGCGGTCGCGGGTGCGCAGGTCAACGTCGACACGATCATCCAGAACGTCGTGCACGGCAAGGCGGAGATGTCGTTCTCGGTGCCGAACGAGGACGTCCCGGCGACGCGGGCGGCGCTGGTGGGCACGCAGGAGGAGCTCGGCTCGTTCGACGTCGAGGAGAACCACGACCTGGGCAAGGTCTCGCTGATCGGCGCCGGGATGCGCTCCCACCCCGGCGTGGCGGCGAAGATGTTCCGCACGCTCGCCGGGCTCGGTATCAATCTGCAGATGATCTCCACCTCGCCGATCAAGATCTCCTGCATGATCGCGCGCACCGAGATCCCGGACGCCGTGCGCGCTCTGCACGGCGCGTTCGAGCTGGAGCGCGAGCCGATCGCGGAGTAGCGGGCGTCGAGGCAGGCGACCGCGCGGCGCCGCCGAATCCGTAGTTCGTCGTGGACGAACGCTGGCGGCAGGTGCTG
>JAOUEK010000244.1 GCA_029858755.1 Thermoleophilia bacterium | reverse complement strand
AACTCGGCGAGCACGCGCTTCCAGACCCCGTTCGCGCGCGTCGTGGCGTCGCGAGAGCCGGCTTCGACCCACTGGCCGTGGTTCGACCAGTCGGAGACGAGCGGCTCGTAGAACGCTGTGCGGTAGCGGTCGAGCGTGTGCGCTCCGCCGAAGAAGTGGCCGCCGGGGGGTGTCTCGCCGATCGCGTCCAGGCCGATCTCCGTGTCGTCCACGACGACGGGCTGGAAGGACTCCGCGAGCATCTGCAGCACCTCGACGTCGAGGACGAACTTCTCCTTCGACGCGGTCAGCCCACCCTCGAGCCAGCCCGCCGCGTGGAGCAGCAGGTTGCAGCCGCCGAGGACGGCGCCGTACAGGCTCGTCATCGTCTCGTACATCGCCTGGCCGTCGACCGCGTTGGAGGCGTTCGGCGCGGACGACCGGTACGGCAGCCCGATGTGGCGTGCGAGCTGGCCACTCGCGAGCGCCGCCTTGAAGTACTCGGGCGTCCCGAACGCGGGCGACCCCGACTTCATGTCGACGTTCGACGTGAAGGCGCCGTAGACGACGGGGGCACCCGGCCGCACCGCCTGCGTGAGCGTGATGCCGGCCAGCGCCTCGGCGTGCTGCAGCGTGAGCGCGCCCGCGAGCGTGACCGGCGCCATCGCGCCGGCCAGCGTGAACGGCGTGATCACCGAGAGCTGCCCCGCGGCCGCGAAGTCGATCAGGCCCATGCACATCGGGATGTCGAGCTGCCGCGGCGAGTTCGAGTTGATCACCGTGTAGCTGCGCGGCGCGTCGCGGAAGGTTTCCGCGTCGACGCCGTAGCCGATGCGGAACATCTCGAAGCCGTCCGCCACCTGGCCGCGGCCACGGGCGTAGAGGTACGGCGCCTTGTCCGTGAGCGTGAGGTAGGCGAGGCACGACTGGAGGTGGCGGAACGGCAGCGGCACGTCCTGCGGCTCCACGCACGGGCCGCAGACGTGCATCACGTCGAAATGCTGCGTCAGCCGGACGAGGTCGCGGAAGTCCGCGAGGTTGCCGTCGCGCTTGCCCCCGTCGAGGTCGCTGACGGCCGGCGGGCTCGACACCGGGACGGTGGCGAGGTGCCGGCCGCCGAGGGTGACGGTGCGCTCGGGCGAGCGCCCGATCAGCTCGAACGACGAGGGCGCGGACGCGACCGCCTGCCCGACCAGCTCGGCCTCGAAGCGGACGAGCTCGGTCTCGTCGTCGACGAGCGCGCCCGCCTCTCGCAGGATCCCGCGCGCCTCGGGCAGCAGCACGCGGATCCCGTGCCGCCGGAGGAGCTCGAGCGCCGAGGCGTGCAGGTGCGCGACCTCGTCGGCGCTGAGCAACTCGAGCGGCGCGAAGGGGCTCTCGAGCGACCGGTAGCGGAGCGAGCGTCGGTCGGGGGCGGCTGCGGTCGCCGGACGGCGGCGCCGGCGCTCTCGCTCTCTGGGACGTCCCTCCATGTCGTGCTCCTCCCGACGACCGCGTCATCCTACGCGCGAGTGCGCCGGCGCCTACACGGCGACGTCGAGCACGGGCGCACCGAGCGAGCCGACGTCGACGTCGATGCCGAGCCCCGGGCCCGGTGGCGGCGCCTGCCCGCCGTCGGCTCGCTGCGGGAGCCCTCTGCCGTGGTCGACCGACACCCAGGTGTGGAAGTCACACGTGTGCACGCGGAGCCGCTCCGGCGTGCCCAGCCCGACGTGCACGACCGCGGCGGTGGCCAGGCTCGCCCCGCCGGCGTCCTCGACGGTCACCTCGACGCCGAGCTCGACCGCGACGTCGCGGATCAACGCAGCGCGCGTGATGCCGCCGACCCGCTGCAGCTTGACCGTGATCCCGTCGGCCACGCGCTCGCGGTGCGCGCGAAGCAGGTCGTCGAGCGCGACGATCGACTCGTCGAGCACGAGCGGCCTGTCGCAGTGCGGCCGCACCGACGCACACTCGGGGTAGGTGCGACACGGCTGCTCGAACGTGTACTCGAGGCCTCGGGTCGCGCGCAGGAAGCGCCGGGCACGGCTCGTCGTGAAGGCACCGTTCGCGTCCGCGTAGAGCACGATTTCGGCGCCGACCGCGTCGCGCACCGCCGCGAGGCGCTCCGCGTCGGCATCGGGGTCGGTGCCCACCTTCACCTGCACGCGCCGGTAGCCCTCGGCCACGAGCTCGCGGGCGAGGGCGACCGCGTCGTCCACCGACGAGATCGTGACCACGTTGTACAGCGGCACGGCCCCGCCGTGGCGGCCACCGAGCACCTCGCAGAGCGGTCTCCCGGCGGCCCGCGCGGTGACGTCCCAGCAGGCCATGTCGAGCGCGGACTTCACGTACGGCTGCCCGCGCATCGCGGCGTCGAGGGCGGCGAGCACGGCGCGAGGCTGGGTGGGGTCGGAACCCAGCAGCGTCGCCGCCAGCTCCCCGACACCGGCCAGCGCGCCCGCCGCGAAGGACTCGGCATAGGCGGGGCTGATCACCGCCATCTCACCCCATCCCGTGAGGCCCTCGTCGGTGTCGAGAGCGACGAGCAGCGAGTCGAACGCGGGAGAGCCGACGTGGCCCATCGCATAGTGGCCGCGGCGGAATGGCTGCAGCTGCCGGTAGGCCCTGACGCGGGCGACCCTCATCCGGCCGCCAGCCTAGCCGTTCGGGCACGCAGGATCGGCGGGCGCGGGGATCGCCCGGGCGCCGTCGGCACCGGGTCGCGGAGGCCGGCGTCCCCGGTCGGAAGGCGACGGCGGCCCGACGTCAGGCGACGCCGAGCAGCTCGTCGGCGTAGGTGACGGCGACCCGGCGCAGCACGCCCTCCTCGTCGGGCTCGTAGTGCCCCATCCGCCAGAGAGCGGGCGAGTAGACGTGGATCGACGCGGCCGGCTCCGCGTCGCCGCCGGGATGGCGGACGCCGTGGATGTACGTCGGCGTGAACGTGAAGAAGCCACCCGCTTCGTGCGCACGCGTGTCCTCGCGGATCCAGCCGTCGGCGCCGCGGACGAAGAAGTCCTCGTACAGGATCCCGTCACATACCACGACGCCGCCCGCCGACCGGTCGTGGTCGTGGTACCCCGTCGCCTGCGCGCTCACCCAGCAGATCAGCCACACGTCGATGTTCGGGTCGCGGTAGAGCTGCTGGTAGAAGCGCTCGTTCGCGTCGTGGCGCACGTGCTGCCGCCAGAGCGCCTCCTCCCCGCGCAGCGCGACGGCGAGCGCGCCCAGGTCCGCCGGCTGGAGATCGGTGTTCGGCGGGACGCGGTCGTGGATCCAGGTTGCGATGTCGGTCATGCGAACAGCCTCCGGGGCGTGTCGGCCTGGAGTATCTGCAGCACAGAATCGCCGAGGCCGCGGACGGCGTCCAGGGTCGGCTGGGTGTCGATCACCGGCGTGTCGCTGCCGTAGACGAGGCGCTCGACGCCGAATGTCTCGATGCAGAGCTCGATCGCCCGCCTGCCGTAGCTCGCGGTGTCGAACAGGGTGTTCGGGTCGAGGGCGCTGCGCACGTCGACGCCGCGGTGGACGAGCCGCTCGTGCTGGACGGGTGCGCCCCCCGCGAGGATCGCGAAGACGATGCGGATCGACGGCAGCCGGTCACGTCCGTCGGCGAGCCACGCGAGGTAGGCCCGCTGCATCTGCGCCGTGTAGCCGGCGGTCCAGTTCCACCACTCGGGCCGCCCGGCCGGCACCGAGTCCTGGGCCTCCGGGTGCACGAAGAGGACGCCTGCGGCGGCGTCGACCTCGGCGAGGAGGTCGGGGGCCGCCTCGGGATCGAGCAGCGCAGACGTCCCCACCGAGGTCCCCGAGAAGCCGTCGGCCACGCGCCACGGCGCGAACGCGCGGAAGCGGCCGCCGGACTCGGCGATCAGCGAGCGGATGCCCTCGACCCACGCGAGCTCGAGCTCCTCGCGCTCGGCTCTCGCGAGCGCGTCGATCCCGAGGCTCGGCTGCAGCGACAGCACCGCCACGTCGATCTCGTCGCGATCGAGGAGGGCCAGCCGGCGCTCGGGATCGTGTGCTGCCAGGTCGAGCGGAAACGCCCCCTCACGGGTGACGAGGTCGGAGCCGCGGAGGTACGGCTCGGTGGTGCGCGCCCTGAGCGTGGCCAGGAACGGCGCCGGCCACAGATGCTGGTGGAGGTCGTGCCTCACGACGCCGCGATGCCCCCCGACCTGACGAGCTCGACGAGCGGCTCGATGTCCGGCAGCAGGTCGCCCTCCCGCAGGAACGGGGCCACCGAGCGCACCGCGTCCCGCGCCCGAGCCGTGCCGGCGCCGAGCCCGGCACCGCGGAGGTCGCACGCCTGGGCGGCGAGCAGCAGCTCCACGGCGACGATGCGGGTGCCGATCTCGGTCATCTCGGCCAGCCTCCGTGCGGCCAGGGGCGCCA
>JAOUEK010000242.1 GCA_029858755.1 Thermoleophilia bacterium | reverse complement strand
GAGGACAGTGCCGTGCCCGACGTACACGATCCGCAGCGCCATACGTGGACGATGCTACTGCTGCCAGTCTGGGATACTCAGACGACGTGGCCGAGATGCACGCCCCCGCGACGACTGTCTCTCCAGCGGCCGGACGAGGCCTGCGCGTGCTGGCGCGGGCGCTCGTCGTCGTCGGCATCCTGCTCCTCGTCGTCAGCGCAGTGGCGAACTTCGTCCGCTACGAGGCGCTCGACTCCGGCCAGTTCCGCGAGACCTCGCGGCTCCTGATCACGAACGAGGAGATCCAGCCGCAGGTTGCGGCCACGCTCGTGGATGCGCTCTACGAGAACGTCGACGTGGCCACGGAGCTCGAAGATCAGCTGCCGGACAACCTACAGGGGCTGGCCGGCCCGATCGCCGGTATCTCCCGCGAGCTCGCCGACCGCGCCGCGCGTGAGCTCCTCCAACGGCCGAGCGTGCAGAACATCTGGGTGGACTCGACAGTACTGGCCCAGGAGCGGCTCGTCCGCGTGCTCGAAGGGAAGACTCGCCTGGTCGCCACGAGCGGCGGCGACGTCGCGCTCGACCTGCGTCCGCTCGTCACCCGCCTCGCCGACCGGTTCGCTTTCGTCAGCAACGTCAGCGACCGGCTCCCGGAGGACGCGGGGCGGATCGTGATCCTGCGCTCCGACGAGCTGAAGGCCGCCCAGGACGTCACGCAGGGGCTCAAGGTCATCGCGGCCTGGGTCTGGGTGCTGGCCCTGGCGGCCTTCGCGGCCGCGATCTGGCTCGCGCGCGGCCGAAGGCGCCTCGAGCTGCGCGCAATTGCGATCGGCTTCGTGATCGGCGGCGTCCTGCTCCTCGTCGTCCGCTCCCTCGCCGGCCGGTACGTCGTCGACTCGCTCGTCTCGTCCGAGTCCGTTAGCCCCGCCGCCCGGGAGGCGTGGAACATCGTCACCCGGCTGCTGGAAGGCTCCGGGTGGTCACTGGTCATCGTCGGTGTGGTCACGCTCGTCGGAGTCTGGCTCGCCGGGGCGGGACCGAGGGCCTCCGGCGTCCGCCAGGCGCTCGCCCCCTGGCTGCGGCGGCCCGAGCTCGCCTTCGGCACGGCGGCGTTCCTCTACCTCCTGGTCCTCCTCTGGCAGCCGACACCGCAGTTCGGACGCTTGCTCTGGGTGCTCGTGTTCGCGGTGCTCGCGGCGGTCGGCGTCGAGGTGCTTCGCCGGCAGACGGCGCGGGAGTTCCCCGACGCCGTCGGCGTGGACTGGGTCGGCGGGACGAGGGAACGCTATGAGGCATGGCGCGTGGGTCGACAAGCGGGTCACGGTGCCACCCCGCCGGACGGCGTGGCGGCCGAGGTGGAGCGGCTGGCCGCCCTCCACGCGAGCGGGGCCCTGACGGACGACGAGTTCGCGGCCGCCAAGGCGGCGCTGATCATGCCGCCGCCGCAAGGCTAGGATCGCCCCCGTGGGCGACGGCTCGACCGCTGCCTTTGCGGAGCCGGCGCGTTGGCAGCCGGAGCGGCCGCGCCTGCGACCGACCCGCCTCGTGCTCTCATGGCTCGTCGGCGCGCTGGCGCTGCTCGGCGCCGCGGCGATCGTGCCCGGCGTCAGGGTCGAGGGCTTTCTCGGCGCCGCGGTCGTGGCGATATTGGTCGGGATCCTCAACGCGCTGCTGCCGCCGCTGATCGCAGCGCTGCGGCTGCCGTTCACGCTCGCCCTCAACTTCCTGCTCGTCCTCGTCGCAGACGCGATGATGCTGCTCGCGGCGGACTCCCTCACGCACTCCGCGATCTCGATCCCGTCGTTCCGGCGTGCGTTGCTGACTGCACTAGTCGTCGCCGCGGTGACGATCGTGCTCGAGGTGCTCTTCGGCACGAACGACGACGACGAGTTCACGTTCCGCGTCGTCCGCCGCGTGGCCCGACGCCAGGGCGAGGTCGTGCGCACGGACGCCCCGGGCATCCTTTTCCTGGAGATCGACGGTCTCGCGCTCCCCGTCCTGCGGCGGGCGATGCGGGACGGGAACGCCCCGACCATGGCGCGCTGGCTCGCCGAGCACGACTACCAGCTGACCCGCTGGGAGACCGACCTCTCCTCCCAGACCGGCGCCAGCCAGGCCGGGATCCTGCTCGGCTCGAACGACGACATCCCCGCCTTCCGCTGGGTGGAGAAGGAGACGGCGACCATGATGACCTGCTCGGCACCGTCCGACTGCGCCGAGATCGAGCGCCGTCACGCGAGCGGCAAGGGCCTGCTGCTCGACGGCGGCGCGAGTCGCGGCAACCTGCTCTCCGGCGAGGCGGACGAGGTGATCCTCACGGTGAGCCGCATCGAGGCCGAGAAGGGCGCCAACCCGGGGTACCGGGCCTTCTTCGCGAACGGGTTCAACGTCACGCGCGTCCTGGTGCTGTTCTTCTGGGAGGTGATCCTCGAGTGGGTCGCGGCCCTGCGCGCGATCCGTCGCGACGTGCGACCGCGCGGGCACCGAGGCGGCATCTACCCGTTGATACGCGCGGCGATGTGCGTGATCGTGCGCGACCTGATCGTGTACGGCGTGCTCACGGACATGATGCGCGGACGCCCCGCCGTGTACGCGACCTTCTCCAGCTACGACGAGGTCGCGCACCACTCGGGGCTGGAGCGGGCGGACACGCTGGAGGCGCTGCGCAAGCTCGACCAGCAGTTCGGCCGTATCGATCTCGCGCGCCGCTACGCGCCGCGACCGTACGAGATCGTCGTGCTCTCCGACCACGGCCAGACGCAGGGGGCGACGTTCAGGCAGCGGAACGGCTACGGCCTGGACGACCTCGTCCAGCGGTCGCTCGAGGGCATCGACGTGTCGGAGATGGCGGGCGGCGACGAGCAGGACGCGATGGTCGGCCACGCTCTCGGCGAGGCGACCGGCCGCTCCGGCAAGAAGAAGCGGCCGAAGAACGACGTCTCCGACCAGCCGGTGGTCGTGATGGGCTCGGGGAACCTCGGGCTCGTCTACCTCATGGACGAGCGGCGGCGGCTGACGCTGGAGGAGATCGCCGAGCGCCACCCGCGGCTGATCGGAGCGCTCCGCGAGCATCCACACGTGGGCTGGCTCCTCGTCCGCTCCTCGCAGCACGGGCCTCTCGTCCTCGGCGGCGGCGGAGCCCACTACCTCGCGAACGGCCGGGTCGAGGGCGAGGACCCGCTCGCGCAGTTCTCCCCGAACGCACCGCGGCACCTGCTCCGCACCGACGGCTTCGCGCACGTCGCGGACATCATGATCGGGAGCTTCTACGACCCCGCGCTCGACGAGGGGTGCGCGTTCGAGGAGCTGATCTCCTTCCACGGCGGTCTCGGCGGGCCGCAGACCGAGGCGTTCATCCTCCATCCGCAGCGGCTCACGCCCCCGGGGGAGCCGCTCATCGGCGCCGCGCACGTGAACGAGGTGCTCCGCGGATGGCGCGCGGAGCTCCTCGGCGCCGGAGGCGCCGGCGTCTTCTCACCGCGGTAGCATCGCCGCGAATGGGCGACCGGCCGAGGACACTCGCCGTCACGATCACCACGCGCACGCTGCTCGTGGGAGCGCTCGTCGTCTTCCTCGGCGCCGCTGCCGTCACCGTGCGGCATGCGCTGCTGATCGTCTTCCTCGGCATCTTCCTCGGCCTCGTCTTCGAGGCCCCGACCCGCTTCTTGATGCGGAGAACGGGGCTCGGCCGCGGGCTCGCGGCGACGATCGTGGTGCTCGGCTCGGTCGTCCTGCTCTGCATCCTCGGCTTCCTCCTGCTCAAGCCGCTGCTGGAGTCGATGCGGGAGTTCCTCAAGGAGTTGCCGGACACGGTCGCGAAGCTCCGCGACTCGGATGAGCTCGGCTGGCTGGGGGACACGACCGCGGGCACGAGCACGCAGGATGCGGCGGGACGCGTCGCCGATTCGATCCCTGACGCCCTCTCGGGGCTCGTGGGGCTTGCCGGTGACCTGTTCAGCGCCGGCCTCGCGGCGTTCACGCTGATCTTCGTCGCGCTCTTCTTCATCACCGACGCTCCCAACCTCCAGCGTACGGTCGCCTCGGTCCTCCCCCCGCGCGAGGGCGACCGGGCCACTCACCTCTGGGAGCGGTCGGCGAACACCGTGTCGCGCTGGGCGATCGGCGCGGGATCGATCGCGCTCATCGCCGGCACCGTCCAGGGCGGAACGGCCTGGCTGCTGGGCTCGAGCTACGCGCTCGCGCTGGGCGTGATCGCCGGGTTCCTCGACCTGATCCCGAACCTCGGCGCCACCATCGCCGGCTTCATCCTCACGGTCGTGCTGCTCGCCGAGAAGGGCCTCACCGCGGCGGTGATCATGCTGGTCGTCGTGCTCGTCTACCAGCAGGTCGAGAACAGCCTGCTCACCCCGACGAT
>JAOUEK010000243.1 GCA_029858755.1 Thermoleophilia bacterium | reverse complement strand
CTTCCTCGTCGAGCTGCAGCGCCCCTACGCGCGCGGCGATGCGAGGCGCAATGCGCTGCTCTGCGACCTGGCCGCGCATCTCGGCGTCGATGCCGTCGCCACCGGCAACGTCCATGCGCACTCGGCTCGCCGCGCGGCGCTCCAGGACGTGCTCGTGGCGATCCGCTGTCGCACCTCCCTCGACGGCTGCGAGGCGGAGCGGCGCGGGAACCGCGAGGCGGTGCTGCGCGCTCCCGGCGAGGTGCTCGACCGGTTCGCCGGTGTCCATCCCGGCGCGGCAGAGCGGACGGCCGCGCTCGCGGAGCGGCTCGAGTTCGACCTCACGCAGGAGCTCGGCTACCGCTACCCGGACTTCGCCGACGGCGGCATCCCGGCGATCCGCAGGCTCTCCGCGATCTGCACCGCAGCCTTCGACGATCGCTATGGGCCTTGTGACGATCAGTTACGAGGACGGGCGCGGGCACGCCTGGAGGAGGAGCTGCAGCTGATCGACACCCTCGGCCTCGCAGGGTTCTTCCTGCTCCACCAGGAGGTGCTGGAGCTCGCGCGGGAGTGCGCGTTCGAGGTGCGCGGCCGAGGATCCCCGCGTCGCTTCCTACCGCCCGGACGAGGGCGCGGCAGCTCGGTCGGCTCGATCGTCTGCTACCTCACCGGGCTCTCGCACGTCGACCCGGTCGCGAGCGAGCTGTCGCTCGGTCGCTTCCTGAACCACGAGCTGGCGTCGGTGCCGGACATCGACCTCGACTTCCCGCGCGACATCCGGGAGCGGCTGATCGTGGCTGTCACCGAGCGCTACGGACGTGAGCACGCGGCGCTCGTCGCGAGCTTCGCCACGTATCGCTCCCGCGGCGCGATCCGGGACGTGGGCAAGGCGCTCGGACTGCCGCACGTCGAGCTCGAGCGGCTCGCGCGCGTCACCGACGGCTGGCACGCAGAGCGGGTCGCCGAGGAGCTGGCGTCGCTCCCCGATGCAGGTCAGAAGCTCCGCTCGCGCCGCTGGCGCGCGCTCGGTGTGCTCACTACCGAGATCGCCGGCCTCCCGCGTCACGTGTCGCAGCACCCCGGAGGCATGGTCATCTCGACGCGGCCCCTCGTCGAGCTGGTCCCGGTGCAGCCGGCGGCGATGGCCGGCCGGCAGCTGTGCCAGTGGGACAAGGACTCGTGCGCCGACGCGGGGTTCCTGAAGATCGACCTGCTCGGGCTGGGGATGCTCTCCGCCGTCGAGGACTGCGTGGAGCAGGTCGCACGGCTGCGCGGGGCGCCGATCGACCTCTCGCGGATCCCCCTCGACGACCCCGCGGTGTTCCGCGAGATCCAGGACGCGGACACGGTCGGGGTCTTCCAGATCGAGTCGCGGGCGCAGATGCAGAGCCTGCTGCGCACCCGACCGGAGACGATCGACGACCTCACCGTGCAGGTGGCGCTCGTGCGGCCGGGGCCGATCCAGGGGAAGGCGGTGCACCCGTACATCGAGCACCGGCGCCGGTTGCGGGAGGACCCGGCGTTCGTGTTCCCCGTCGACCACGAACTGCTGCGGCAGCCGCTCGCCTCGACGCTCGGCGTCGTCGTCTTCCAGGACCAGGTGCTCGACGTCGCGATCGCGCTCGCGGGGTTCACGGTGGGCGAGGCCGAGGGCCTGCGGCGTGCGATGAGCCGCAAGCGGAGCCTCGCCGCCCTCGAGGCTCATCGGCTGCGCTTCGTCGAGGGCGCGGTCGGGAACGGCGTGAGCGAGGCGACTGCGAACCTCGTCTACGACAAGCTCGTCGGGTTCTCCGGCTTCGGGTTCCCGAAGTCGCACGCGGCGGCGTTCGGGCTGCTCGCCTACCAGTCGGCGTGGCTGCGGCACCACTACCCGGCGGAGTTCCTCTGCGCGCTGCTCAACGAGCAGCCGATGGGCTTCTACCCGCCCGCCAGCCTCGTCCGCGACGGGCAGCGGCGCGGGGTCGAGGTGAAGCCCCCGGACGTCAACCTGAGCGCTGCCCGCTGCACGCTCGAGCCTTGTGACGATCAGTCACGAGGGAGAAGGGGGCCGCACGAGGCGGCGGGAGCAGCGGGTGGCACGAGTGACCTTCCCGGGGCGACGATCGCCGTGCGGGTCGGCCTCGCGTACGTGGCCTCGATGGGCGAGGAGGACGCGGCTGCGATCACCGCTGCGCGTGAGGCGGAGGGGCCGTTTCGGGACGTGGGCGACCTGGCGCGCCGCGCACCGGTGTCCCGTGACGCGTTGCAGGCGCTCGTCCGTGGTGGCGCCTGCGATGCCTTCGGGCGCCGACGCGACCTCCTGTGGGAGCTCGGGCTCGCAGCACGTCCGCGCTCCGTCGAGGGGACGGGCGGCGAGGCGAAGCAGCTCCCGCTCGCGCTCACGCCGACGACGGAGACGCCGGCGCTGCGCGACCTCACGCGCTGGGAGCGGATGCTCGCCGACTACCGCGAGACGGGGATCTCCGTCGGGGCGCACCCGCTCGCGCTGCTGCGTCCGCATCTCCCTGCCGGCACGCTGACGAGCAGGGCCCTGCACGAGGCGGCACACGGGGCCGACGTCTCGTTCGCGGGGCTCGCAATCGCCAGGCAACGGCCGTCGACGGCGAAGGGCATCGTCTTCATGCTGCTCGAGGACGAGCTGGGGCAGGTCAACCTGATCGTGCCCGCGCGCGTGTACGAGGCGCATCGTGCGATCGTCCGCGGCGAGCCGCTGCTGCTCGCCCACGGCCGCTTCGAGCGGGTGGAGCGCAACCGGAACGTGCTCGTCTCCTCGCTCGAGAGCCTGTCGGGCCTGGCACGGCGCGTGGCCGAGAGCGACGACGTCGTCGTCTCGCTCCCGCGCGCCCACCACTTCGGGCACCGCTGACGTCACTGCTGGCGCATCGCCTCTCCACGCTCGAGCGGTGACGGTCGACGAGCGCGGCGGTGCGCAGGTCGCCGACGGGCCCCTAGCCCTCGAGCGGCGTGCTCACCCCGGGACCGCACCGCACGCCGCGCGCGGCGATCAGGCGAACGCGTCGCCGGCCACCCTGCGCACCTCGTCCAGCGACGTGATCCCGGCGATCGAGAGGCGCACGCCGTCCTCGCGGAGGGTGAACATGCCCTGCTGCACCGCCATCGCCTCGATCTCGCGGGTCGGGGCACCGACCAGCGCCGCGATCTCGTCGGTGATCGGCATCACCTCGAACAGCGGTACGCGGCCGCGAAACCCCGTGTCGCTGCAGGCGCCGCAGCCGAGGGCGCGGTACAGCGTCAGGTCGGCGCCAGAGCCGATCGCCCGCAGCTCCCGCTCGTCGGGCGTGTACGGCTCCGCGCACTGCTGGCACAGCCGGCGGACGAGCCGCTGCCCGACGATGCAGTTGATCGAGGTGGCGATGATGCCCCGGTCGACGTTCATGTCGGTGAGACGCTGAATCGCCGCTGCGGCGGTCTGGGCGTGGAGGGTGGTGAGCACGAGGTGGCCGGTCATCGCGGCGCGGAAGGCGATGTGCGCGGTCTCCTCGTCGCGGATCTCGCCGACGAGCAGCACGTCCGGGTCGGAGCGGAGCACGGTGCGCAGGCCACTTGCGAAGGTCAGCCCGGCACGCGGGTTGACCTCGATCTGGTCGAGGCCGCTGGCGCGGTACTCGACCGGGTCCTCGATCGTCACCAGCGAGCGGTCGGGCGTGTTCAGCACCTGGAGGCAGGCGTACAGAGTCGTCGTCTTGCCCGAGCCCGTCGGGCCGCACACCACGACAGAGCCGAACGGCTGCAAGATCGCGTGCTCCAGCGCCCGGCGGCTCCGAGCCCACATCTCGAGGTCGTCGAGCGACGCCGGCGCGTCGCGCTGGTTGAGGATGCGGAGCGTGGTCTTCTCGCCGTGCGTGGTCGGCAGGACGGCGACGCGCACGTCGACCGTCTGCTCACCCCTCTTGATCGTGACCCGGCCGTCCTGCGGCGCCCTGCGCTCGGCGATGTCGAGGCCTCCCATGACCTTGAGCCGGCTGGAGATGGCGGCCGCCTGCGAGGCGCCGACGCTCGCGATCTCGCGCAGCACCCCGTCGATGCGCGCGCGCACGTGCAGGCGCCGCGATTGCGGCGTGAAGTGGATGTCCGAGGCACCGAGGTCGAGCGCCTTGGCGATCGCGCGGTTGACGAAGACGACGGCAGGGGTCTCGTGGTCGAGGTCGAGCACAGTCGCCTCGTCGGTCTTCTCTTCGGGCGCCACGGCGGAGATCTCGATCACGGTGCCGTCGTGGATCCGCGAGATCGCGGTCTCGATCGCCGCCGGCGCCGCCACCGCGACGCGCACGGGCATCCCGAGCGCCAGGCGCAGCTCGTCGGAGAAGAGGACGTTGGTGGGGTCGGCGACGGCCACGAGCACCGACCCGTCGTC
>JAOUEK010000241.1 GCA_029858755.1 Thermoleophilia bacterium | reverse complement strand
GCGGTCGCTGCCGGCCGAGAGCACCGCGCTTGCCCGTTCGTTCGCGAACGTGTCCACGGTTCGGCTCAAGCCCGGATACCCGTCGATGACCTCGTTCACGGCCGCGACCGTGGCGCCGTAGTCGGCGTCGGGGTCGATGGTCACCCAGAGCTCGGCTGCGTTCGCGTTGGCGGACAGGTCGGACGCGACCGCGCGCCCGACATGTGCCCCGACCTCGCGGACTCCGGGGATCGACCGTAGCTCACGGCTCGCGAGGCTCGTGACCCTGCTGGTCTCCGGCAGGGACGTGCCCGGCGGGCCGTCCCAGCGGATCAGGAGCTGCTGTTCCTTGAACTGCGGCAACAGCGACGACGACAGGAAGAGCGCGGACACACCCGCCGCGGCGATCGCCGCCACCACCCCGAGAAGCACCCACCGCCGTCGCGCGACGGTCCACGACAGAACGGACTCGTAGGTGGCCTGGAGCCGACGGGTGAGGGGGGGCTCGCGGTCGAGCGAGGCGCCGGAGAGGAGAAGGGTGGCCAGGGCCGGTGTCACGGTGAGGCCGACCAGCAGCGAGGCGACGAGCGTGAGGACCAGTGCGCCGACCACGTCCGGGAAGAACGACCCGGCCAGCCGGTCGAGGAACAGCACCGGCAGCATCGACAGCGCCAGGATCAGCGTCGCATACGTGGTGAGCGTCCGCGCGGACACCGTCGCTTCCAGGACGATCGCGGCCGTGGACATCCCGTTGCCGCCGCGGCGGCGCTCGCGCAGGAGTCGGGTCGCCGCGGTGACACCGACCACGGCGTCGTCGACCACGAGGACGGTGGCGGCGATCAGCCCCGCGAGCACGATCGCGTTCATCGTCGAGCCGACGGCCCAGAGGGCGAGGGTCCCTGCGGTGAGCGACAGCGGGATCACGCCGACGCAGATCAGGACGGCGCGCCAGTCGAAGAAGAACGCCCCGAGAGCGAGGGCGACGAGCAGCGCGGCAATGATCGCCGCGACGGCGAGGTTGTCGATCGACGCGTCGATGAACGAGGCCGGCCGGTACACGCCGGTGGAGAACTCGATCCCGGCCGTGCCGGGGCGCAGGTCGGCGATCGCCGACTCGAGCCCTCGAGTGACGTCGAGCGTGCTCGCGTCCGGCAGCTTCTCGACGACGAAGATCAGGTCGCCGTTGCCGTCACCGACGACGGCGTCGCCGATCAGCGGCTGGTGATCCTCGACGACCGACGCGACGTCCCCGAGTACGAGGTTCCGGTCGCCCGTGTCCTCGATGCGCACCTGGGCGAGGTCGGATGCGGAGCTGATCGTCGAGAGGTGCTGCACGCCGAGCCGCTGGTTCGGCGTGTCGATGAAGCCCCCCGTGCCGGGCGTCGACGCCTCGACGAAGGTCAGGGGCGAGAACCAGAGGGCGTTCCCCGTGCTCTCGACGACCTGCACGAGGGTGACGTCCTTTGCCCGCAGCCTCTCGGGATCGACCTGCACCTGCAGCTGCCGATCCTTGAACCCCCAGACGGACACGTTGGCGACGCCGGGCACGCCGATCAGGCGAGGTGCGATCGTCCACCGCGCCAGCACTCCCATCTCGATCGGCGTCAGGGTCTTGGACGACGCTCCGATCATCAGCACGCGGTTCGTCGACGACAGGGGTTGGAGCATCTGCGGCGGCTTGGACACGTTGGGCAGCGCGTGCGCCTGGGTGAGGCGCTCCGCGACCACCTGCCGCGCCCGGAAGAGGTCGGTACCATCCTCGAAGACGAGGAAGATCCGCGACAGGCTGGGCAGCGACTCGGAACGGATGTCCTTCAGGAACGCGACCCCGATGAGCAGGTCCTGCTCCATGGGCACGGTGATCAGCTGCTCCACCTCGGCGGCGGAGAGCCCGAGCGCCTCCGTCTGGATCTCGACTGTCGGCGGCACGAACTCCGGCAAGACGTCCACCGGCATGTCGCGGAGCTTGGCCACCCCGATCACGAGCGTGGCGGCCCCCAGCGCGACCACGAGGAGCCTGAAGCGAAGGCTCGACTCGACGATCGAGCGCATCATCGTCGTTCCATCCGGTGCCGTGTCAACGCACACCTCCCCTGGGAGCTTGCGCGCCGGGCGACTCCAATTCCCCCTCGTCCCCCGACGCCCTGGGCTCGTCCTCAGCGACAGACGTTCTCTCCGTGTGAGGACACTAGGTAGGGGTCGCATTCATGAACAGGCTATGAAGACAGCAACTGTTCGTGGTCGTCTCCAGTAGGCCGATCGCCTGGGGGACTACGGCGTTTCCGCTACGAGGCGGCGACCGCGGAGGCCGCTGGGTCGAGAGCGACCGCCGGCTTGGGCCTGCGAGCCGTCCTGCGCGGCAGAGCGGTGGGATCGACGTCCAGCGGGAACGTCGCGGCGCGCGGTCGGCGTTCACCGATCGTTCATCTGAGGGTCGTACATTCCTCGCCGACAACAGGGGGTGAGGTGAGTGGCAGCGCTGCGCGGTTCGGGTGGATGGCGTGTACATCGTGGATTCGGCCTAGCCGGCATCGTGGCTGTCGCGGCCGTCTGCTTCGTCGTGCTCCAGCAGTCGGGTGGGGCGACCGCGCAGGAGGCTGGGCAGGTCGCAGAGGTCACGCGCGACGACGTCGTCCTCGTCGTCGGCGGCGTCGGCCGGATCGTCCCCGCGGGCGCGGCCACCCAGATCTCCGTGTCCTCGACGGCCGGGGCCGCGTCGGGCGCGACCGTGGGGGAGACGATGGGCGGCGCTATCTATCCGGGCACGAGTGGACGGTTGCTGCGCTTCGTCGTCGAGCCGGGCCAGCGTGTCGCCGCCGGTCAGGTGGTCGCACGTCTCGACGACGGTGGGTCGGCCTCCGCTGCCGTCGTCGCCGCCGAGAACGAGCTGGCGAGCGCACGGCTCGAGCTCGCGCAGCGGCGATCGCAGGATCCGGGCAGGGGCGCGAGCGCGAGCGCGGCGGAGCTCGAGGCTGCCCGCCTGGCGGTGGGAGCGGCACGCAGCCGCGTCGCTCTGCTCGTCGGCCCGCGACGTCCGGCCGACCTCCAGGCCGCCCAGCTCGACTACGAGCGTGCCCGCGCCGACCTCGCGTCGCTCCAGGGCAGCCCGACGGACCGCGCCGAGGCGATCTCGCTGGCCGAGCAGCGGGTCGCGGTCGCTCAAGGCAAGCTCGACCGGATCCTCTCGCCACACGCGGCCGACATCGCTGCCGCGGAAGCCGACGTGAAGAGCGCCGAGGCTGCGCTAGCGGCGCTGCTCAGGCCGCCTCCGGCCCCGGCCGCCGAGGTCGTGGCGGCAGCCGAGCAGGCCGTCGCCGTCGCGAGGCAGAACGTGGCGCTGGCGCGCGCGGGTGGGACGCCCGCCGACGTCAGCGCCGCCCAGCTCGAGCTCTTCCGGGCGCAGGCGGAGCTCGCGGCGCTGACGAGGCCGGCGGCGGCTCCCGCCGCCGAGGATGTCGCCGCGGCGACCGCCGTCGTCGACAGCGCACGGGCGAAGCGCGCGCGGCTCGTGGAGGCGCCCGATCCGTCCGACGTGGCTGCGGCGCGCCTGGAACTGGCACAGGCCAGCGCGGATCTGCGTCGCCTTCGGGCCGGTCCCAGTCCAGCCTCACTCACAGCCGCACGGACGGCGGTGGAAACGGCGCGGGCGCGGCTCCGGCAGGCGCACGGCCCGTCCCACGCGGCCGACGTGCGCACCGCCCGCCTCGAGGTCGCGCGGGCCGAGGCGGAGCTCGCGGTGCTGCGCGCCCGCGGCCGACCCGCGTCCGCAACAGAGATCGAGCTCGCGCAGCTCAAGGTCGAGGCCGGCGAGGCTCGTCTCGCCGCCGCGCTCCTCGCGGAGCGACAGCTCATCGTCGAGACCCCGGTGGCCGGGACGGTGGCGGCGCTGCTCGCCGCTCCCGGCGCCCCCGTCAATCCCCAGACGCCGCTCGCCGCGGTCGTCGACCTCGAGCATCTCGCCGTGGACGTCGACCTCAGCGAGTTCGACGTCGTCCGGTTGAAGCCGGGGATGCGGGCGAACGTGAGCGTGGACGCGCTCGGCGGCGAGTCGTTCCCCGGGCGCGTCGCCTTCGCAGCGCTCAGCGGCGTCAACAGCGGGGGGGTCGTCACCTTCCCCGTGCGCGTCACGATCGACGACGCCGAGGGGCTGAGGCCCGGCATGAACGTGAGCGTGCGCGTGTTCGTGGCCCGTCGCACGGACGTCCTCCAGGTTCCGCTCGAGGCCGTGTCCACCGACGACGAGGATCGCTCGTTCGCCGTCGTGCTGGAGGAGTCCGGCGAGGAGGTCGAGCGGCGGGTGACGCTCGGCCTGGCGAGCACCACCAACGTGGAGGTCGTCAAGGGCCTCCGCGAGGGCGAGAACGTGGTGCTGGCCGAGAC
>JAOUEK010000240.1 GCA_029858755.1 Thermoleophilia bacterium | reverse complement strand
GCTCTGGTGGAGCGTGCGCCCGCATCTCGCCTTCCCCACGGTGGAGATCCGGATCTGCGACGGCCAGCCCTCGCTCGCGGACGCCCAGGCGCTGGCGACGTTCGCCGCGACGCTCGCGATCCGGGTTGCTCGGGCGCTGGACGAGGGCGAGCCGCTCGTCGCGCAGCCGCCCCGGCTGCTCGAGGAGAACATGTGGCGGGCGATCCGCCACGGGCTCTCCGGCGAGCTGATCGACCTCGAGCGGGGCGACGTGGTGCCCGCCAGGGCCCGCCTGGAGCGGCTGCTGGGGTGGGTCGAGCCGGTCGCGGCCGAGCTCGGCGTCGCGTCGCGCCTCGCCGTGCCGGAGCGGAACGCGGCCGAGCTGCAGATCGGCCTGCACGCGGAAGGGGCGACGCTGGAGGAGATCTACGCGGGGCTGCGCCTCGGCGCCGCGACTGTCGCCGAGCGCTGAGCCCACGACAGCGCCCCGGCAGCGCGACCGGTCGGCGGAGACAGCTGCCCGGGCGCGCTGCGCCCGTGTGATACATAATGCCCCGCGCCGAAGCGGTTTCGGCGTTTTTTCTGAATGGCTGCATCCGGAGGACCGATGGACTTCTTCGTTGACCACGCCGTGCTGTTCGCGCTCGTCTGCGCAGGCGTGGCGATCGCCTGGGGGCTCTACCTCACGTACTGGCTGCTCACGCGACCGGCCGGCAACGAGCGGATGCAGGAGATCGCCCGCGCCATCCAGGAGGGCGCGGCGGCCTACCTGCGCAAGCAGTACACCACCGTCGCCTACGTCGCGGTGGTGCCGCTCCTGCTCATCGGCTTCTACGACAAGCTCGGCTGGGGGACGGCGATCGGCTTCCTGATCGGCGCCGTGTTCTCCGCCGCCGCCGGCTTCATCGGCATGAACGTCGCCGTGCGCTCGAACGTGCGCACCGCCGAGGCGGCACGCGAGGGGCTGCAGCCGGCGTTCACCGTTGCCTTCAGGGCCGGCTCTGTGACGGGGCTGCTCGTCGTCGGGCTGGGCCTGCTGGGCGTCGCCGGCTACTACTGGGTCCTCACCGGCTGGCTGGACAACTCCGCGGAGTCGGCGGTCGACGACCTGATCGGCCTCGCCTTCGGCGGCTCGCTGATCTCGGTGTTCGCCCGTCTCGGCGGCGGGATCTACACGAAGGCGGCCGATGTCGGCGCGGACCTCGTGGGCAAGATCGAGGCCGGGATCCCCGAGGACGACCCACGGAACCCCGCCGTGATCGCCGACAACGTCGGCGACAACGTCGGCGACTGCGCGGGCATGGCGGCCGACCTGTTCGAGACGTACGCGGTGACCGCGGTCGCGGTGATGTTGCTGGGGACCGCCTTCAGCGCCGACGAGCTCTGGCTGTACCCGCTCGCGCTCGGCGCGGTGTCCATCCTCGCCTCGGTGGTGGGGACGTTCTTCGCACGGATCGGGGGCGGCGCGAACGCGATCATCAACGCGCTCTACAAGAGCGTGATCGTGGCCACGCTGCTCTCCGCCGCGGGCTTCGTCCCGGTCACGCTGGCCTACGACGGCGGCAAGTTCTCCTTCATGCAGCTCTACGGGCCCGCGCTGATCGGCCTCGCCGTCACCTTCCTGCTGGTGGCGATCACAGAGTTCTACACCGGCACCCGCTGGAACCCGGTGCAGTCGATCTCGAAGGCTTCACAGACGGGGCATGCGACGAACATCATCGCGGGCCTCGCCGTCGGCATGCGCGCGACCGCGGCGCCGGTGCTCGTGATCGCCGCGGGGGTGGTCGGTGCGTACTACGCCGCCGGCGAGGACATCTACGGCATCGGCGTCGCCGTGATGGCGCAGCTGTCGATGACGGGGCTGATCGTCGCCCTCGACGCCTACGGCCCGGTCACCGACAACGCCGGCGGCATCGCCGAGATGGCCGACCTGCCGGAGTCGGTGCGCGGGATCACCGACCCGCTCGACGCCGTGGGCAACACCACGAAGGCGGTGACGAAGGGCTACGCGATCGGCTCGGCGGGGCTCGCCGCGCTCGTCCTCTTCGACGAGTACGTGGGCAGCCTCAGGGACGAGGGGCTGAACACCCTGTTCTCGCTCGACGACCCGTGGGTGATCGCCGGGCTCTTCGTCGGGGGCCTGATGCCGTTCCTGTTCGCGTCGCTCGCGATGACCGCGGTCGGCCGCGTGGGCGGCGAGGTCGTGGAGGAGGTGCGGCGCCAGTTCCGGGAGGACCCGGGCATCATGGAGGGGACGTCGCGGCCCGACTACGCCACGTCGATCTCGATCGTCACCGGATCGGCGATCAAGAGCATGATGCTGCCCGCGCTGATCCCGATCGTCTTCCCGATCGTGGTCGGGGTGATCAAGCCCGAGATGCTCGGCGGCCTGCTGATCGGCACCATCGTCACGGGCATCTTCCTGGCGATCGCGATGACCTCGGGCGGCGGCGCCTGGGACAACGCGAAGAAGCTGATCGAGGACGGCCTCTACGGCGGCAAGGGCTCCGAGGCCCACGCCGCCGCGGTCACCGGCGACACCGTCGGCGACCCGTACAAGGACACGGCGGGACCCGCGATCAACCCGATGATCAAGATCACGAACATCGTCGCGATCCTGCTGATCCCCATCATCGCCTCGATCCACGGCTGATCCCGACCGACAGGGGTGAGGGCCGACCGAGGGCCCTCACCTCCGTCCGTCGGGCATCGCCGGGTGGGTGGCTCCCGGCCGCCAGCCGCATCTCTACACTCCCGCCGTGCCGGGGCACCGCCGTCGCCGCGAAGTCGAGCTCGAGCGGGTGCTGGGGACGCCCGCGCTCTTCGCCACGGCGTACGGGAACGTCGGGTCGTCGATCTACTACGCGCTCGGCCTCACGGCCGTCTATGCACTTGGCCTGACCCCCCTCGTGTTCGTGGTCGCGGGCGTCGTGTTCGCCGCCACCGCCGCCACGTACGCGGAGGGCACTGCCCGCTTCCCCGAGGCGGGTGGCTCGGCGAGCTTCGCCCGGCACGCCTTCGACGAGACCGTCAGCTTCGTCGCCGGCTGGGCGCAGATGCTCGTGTACGTGGTCACGGTCGCCGTCTCCGCGTTCTTCGTCCCCCACTACCTCTCCGTCTTCTGGGAGCCACTGCGCACCGGCCCCTGGGACATCGTCGGCGGGGCCGTCGTGATCGTCGTCCTCGTCGCCCTGAACATCGTCGGCGTGACCGAGGCGGCACGGCTCTCGATCACCCTCGCCGTCGTCGACTTCGCCACCCAGGCCGTCCTCGTCGCGCTCGGGTTCGTGCTGGTGCTGAGCCCGGAGACGCTGGTCGAGAACGTCCGCTTCGGCGTGGCGCCGACCTGGGGGAACCTCGCGATCGCGATCCCCGTGGCGATGCTCGCCTACACGGGCGTGGAGACCGTCTCCAACCTCGCCGAGGAGGCGCGCGATCCGGTGCGCACCGTCCCCAACGCGTACAAGCTCGTCGCGCTGGCGGTGTTCGCGATCTACTTCACGCTGCCCGCGGTGGCGCTGTCGGCTCTTCCCGTGCGGCTCGTGGACGGTGAGTGGAAGACGTTGCTCGCACTGCCGCCGGAGCAGGGTGGGTACGCGAACGACCCGATCCTCGGGCTGGTCAAGAACATCGGCGTCGGCCAGGGGTGGCTGCTCGACGGCCTGGAGGTCTACGTCGGCGTGCTGGCGGCCACGATCCTCGTGATCGCGACGAACGCGGGCGTGATCGGGGCCTCCCGGATCACGTACTCGATGGCGAGCTACCGACAGCTGCCGGACGTATTCCGGCGGCTGCACCCTCACCTGAAGACGCCCTGGCTGTCACTGGTCGTGTTCGCAGGGATCGCGCCGATCCTGATCCTGCTGCCGGGGGACGTGAACTTCGTCGGCACCCTCTACTCGCTGGGCGCCACCCTGTCGTTCACGGTCGCCCACGTGTCGCTGACCCGTCTGCGGATGATGGACGCTGCGACGGGAGGGGCGCCCGCGTACCGCGCCCACCCGAACGTCTGGCTCAGGGGGACATCGTGGCCCGTGTTCGCCATCGTCGGCGGGATCGCCACCGGCGCATCGTTCGCGGTGATCGTCGTCCAGAACGCCACCACCCGTTGGGTGGGGCTCGGCTGGACGGTCGTCGGCCTGATCGCGTATGCGATCTACCGGCGCCGCTTCGTGGGCGCCGGGCTGCGCGAGACGGTCAAGGCACCGCCGCTGATGGGCGCGGCGCTCGCGCTCGAGTATCGCCGGATCCTCGTCGCGATCGTGCCCGGGCGGCCCTCCGACGACGCGCTCGACGTGGCCCTGCGGCTCGCCGCGGAGCGTCGCGCTCGCGTGATCGCACTCTCGGTCGTGGAGGTGCCCCTGGAGCTGCCGCTCGACGCGCCGCTGCC
>JAOUEK010000239.1 GCA_029858755.1 Thermoleophilia bacterium | reverse complement strand
CGGTGACGAGCCCCGCGAGCAGGCGCGACGCCTCCGCCAGCGCGCTGGCGCGGGTGCCGAGCTCCGGGTCGAGCAGCGGCGGGTTCCAGATCACGAGCTCGCGCTCGGCTCGCGGCGACGTGTCCGTGTCGATCACCGTCGCCGGTCGGCCGGTCAGGGCTTCCGCGAGCTCGCCCGGGTTGGCGATCGTCGCCGAGGCGAGGACGACGCGGGGCTCCGCCCCGTAGGCGGCCGCCAGGCGCCGCAGCCGACGCAGCACGTTCGCGACGTGTGCGCCGAACACGCCCCGGTAGACGTGCGCCTCGTCGACGACGACGAAGGCGAGGGTGTGCAGCACGTCGCCCCAGCGATCGTGGCGGGGGAGGACGCCCACGTGGAGCATGTCGGGGTTCGTGAGCAGGACGTTGCCCTCGCGCCGGAGGCGAGGACGCTGGGCGGGCTCGGTGTCCCCGTCGTAGACCGCCACGCGCAGGCCCGGCAGCGCGAGCGCGGCGAGCGATCGTGCCTGGTCACGAGCGAGCGCCTTGGTCGGCGCGAGGTAGAGCGCCCGCGAGCGCGGGTCGCGCGCGACCGCGTCCAGGATCGGCAGCGCGTAGGCGAGGGACTTCCCCGATGCGGTGCCGGTGGTCACGATCACGTCCTCGCCCCGCGCCACCGCCTCCCAGGCCTCCGCCTGATGGACGTAGAGGCGCTCGATGCCCCGCGCCGACAGCGCCCGTGCGACGCGCGGGTCGAGGTCCGGCGGCAGCGGCTCCGTCCGCGCCGTGCGCGCCGGCTCCGTCGTCCGGTACGCCACCTCCTCCCCCTCGAGGAGCGCGTCCCACGACGCCCGCGTCGTCGTCACGCCGGGTCGGGAATCGGCCTGAAGCCGGCGCAGGTGAGCGTGAGCAGGGTGATCAGCCCGTCGTCGCCCGCCCGCACGTACCCCGTGTGCTCGTTCTCCTGCCAGCCGTGCTCGGGATCGCGGCCGCGGAACCGGTACCTGATGCGGATGCGGTCCGCGACACGCTCCCGGTCGGCCGCGAGCAGCTCGAACGGGTCGAGCGGCTCGAGCCAGGCCCGGAAGCGCTCGCCTGCCTCACCCGGGCCGGCGTGCTCGCGAAGCTGCGGCTTCGGCGTGAGCACGAGGAAGCGCGCCTCCGGCGCGAAGCACGCTGCGATCGCCGCGAAGTCGCGCGCGTCGATCGCGTCGAGCAGCCTGGCGGCGACGTCCCACCCGTCCCCGACGGCGTCGCTCATCGCGGCAGGTACGGGGCGAAGGCGTCGTCGTAGCGGCGACGCGGGTGGGCGCCGACGAGCGTCTCGCGCGGCGCGCCATCGGCGAACAGGATCACGGTCGGGATCGACAGCACCCCGTAGCGGCCCGGCGTGTCCAGGTTGGCGTCGATGTCGATCCGCGCCAGCCGCACGCGCCCCTCGTGGTCCTTCGCGATCCCGGTCAGGTGCGGCTCGATCGCCTTGCAGGGCCGGCAGCCGGGAGCGGTGAAGTGCGCGATCACGGGGATGTCGCTCGCCAGCACGACGTCGGCGAAGCTCGCGTCCGTGGTCTCCACGAATGCCACGAGGACAGGTTAGAGGCGACCGAGCAGCGCGCGCAGCCGGAGCGCCGGGACGCGCCACACGGCCTCGAGCACGATCGCCCGGCTCATCTTCGAGCCGCCCACCGCGCGGTCGACGAACCGGATCGGCAGCTCCACCACCGTGAACCCGTGCCGCAGCGCCCGGTAGGTGAGCTCGATCTGGAACGCGTAGCCGCGCGCGGTCACGGCGTCGAGGTCGATCTCCTCGAGCACGCGCCGGCGGAAGCACTTGAAGCCGCCGGTCAGGTCGTGCACGCCGACGCCGAGCAGCACCCGCGCGTACAGCGAGCCGCCACGGGAGACGAACCGGCGCACGATCCCCCAGTTCACCGTCGAGCCGCCCTCGACGTAGCGCGAGCCGAGCGCGAGGTCTGCGCCCGACTCGCACGCCGCGATCAGCCGCGGCACGTCGTCCGGGTCGTGCGAGAAGTCGCAGTCCACCTCGAGGATCAGCTCCGGGCCAGCCTCCAGCGCGCGAGCGAAGCCGGCGAGGTAGGCGGGGCCCAGGCCGTCCTTGCGCGCCCGGTGCAGCACCTCCACCCAGGGGAGCTCGGCGGCGAGCGCGTCGGCGAGCTCGCCGGTGCCGTCGGGGGAGGCGTCGTCGATCACGAGCACCCGGTCGCGTGCGGGGTCGAGCCGCTCGCCGAGCGCGCGCACCATCGGCTCGAGGTTCTCGCGCTCGTTGTACGTGGGTAGGCAGACGACGGCGCGCGGCACCCGGCAATCGTGCCGGAGCGCCCGGTCAGCCCGGACGAGTCGCGGCCTATGATCGGGCCGTGGCGCTGGCGCTCCCCTCGAACGACGCGCTCGCCGTGCAGCTCGAGCTCCTCGCCGATCTCTCCGAGATCCTTGGCGAGGACGGGTTTCGCATCCGCGCCTACCGCACGGCGGCGGCCCGCGTCCGCGAGACCGCGATCTCGGTCGCCCAGCTCGCGCTGCAGGGGCAGGCGAAGGAGCTGCCCGGGATCGGCCGCACGATCGAGGCGAAGATCGTGGAGGCGGCGGAGCAGGGGGAGATCGCCGCGCTCGCCAAGCGCCGCGCCGAGGTGCCGGCGGAGGTGGCGTCGTTCCTGCAGCTGCCGGGGGTCGGCCCCCGCACCGCTGCGCGGATCTGGCGCGAGCTCGGCGTCACGACCACGGCGGAGCTGCGCGCGGCAGCCGAGCAGGGCCGACTGCGCGAGCTCTCGGGGCTCGGCGCGACCTCGGAGGCGAAGATCCTCGCCGCGCTCGCCGACCGGCCCGTCGGCACGACACCGGCGAGGGGGCTGCTCGGCCGCGGCCTCCCCGTCGTGCGGGAGGTGGTGGCCGCCCTCGCCGCCCACCCGGCTGCCGTCCGCGTCTCCGAGGCCGGCAGCATCCGGCGTCGCCGGGAGACGTTCCGCGACCTCGACGTGATCGCCACCGCCACCGACGCGGCGGCCCTGATCGCGTTCTTCGTCGAGCTTCCCGGCGTCCTCCAGGTCGTGGCGCACGGAGACACGAAGGCGACCGTGGTCACGCAGCAGGGGCTGCGGCTCGACCTGCGCGTCGTCCCGCCCGACTGCTTCGGGAGCCTGCTCCAGCACTTCACGGGGTCGAAGGAGCACAACATCGCGCTTCGCGAGGAGGCGGTGCGGCGCGGGCTCTCGGTCTCGGAGTACGGCGTGGCCGTCGCCGAGAGCGGCGAGACGCGCACCTTCGAGACGGAGGAGGAGCTGTACGCGTTCCTCGGCTACGCGTTCATCCCACCGGAGCTGCGCGAGAACGCCGGTGAGCTGGAGGCGGCCCGCGGCGGCACGCTGCCGGCCCTCGTCGAGGCGGGTGACCTGCGCGGCGAGCTGCACTGTCACTCGACCTGGTCTGCGGACGGGAAGGACGGGATCGAGGACATGGCCCGTGCCGCGCGGCGCAACGGCTACCGGTTCCTCGTCGTCACCGACCACTCGCACTACCTCCGCGACGGCCGCCTGCACGCGCAGTGGGAGGAGATCGCCGAGGTCGACCGCCGTCTGCGCCCGTTCCGCGTGCTGCGGGGGATCGAGGCCAACATCAAGGCCGACGGCTCGCTCGACGTCCCCGACGACGACCTCGCCGAGCTCGACTGGGTGGTGGCCTCGCTGCACACCTCGTTCGACCGCAGCCCGACGGAGAGGGTGCTCGCAGCGATCGAGAGCCCGCACGTCGACTGCATCGGCCACCTCACCGGCCGCCGCCTGTCGCGCCCTGCACGAGCGGCGGGCGCTCCCGTGGACGTGGAGCGCGTGGTCGCCGCGGCGGCGGCGACCGGCACCGCGCTGGAGATCAACGCACAGCCCGATCGGCTCGACCTGCGCGACGTCCATGCACGGCTCGCAGGTGAGGCGGGCGTGCTCGTCCCGGTCACCACCGACGCGCACTCGGTGGCCGCGCTCGCCTACGCGGAGCTCGGCGTGGCCCAGGCGCGCCGTGCCTGGCTCACGCGCGACCAGGTCCTCAACACACGGACGTGGGCGCAGATCGCGAGACTACGGCGATGAGCGGATCGGTGCCCCCCGGCTTCGACTTCCGCCGCGACGGCGCCGCCGCGCTGGAGTGGGCCGCCCGCTACCTGGAGCACGTGGGCGAGTACCCGGTGCTCGCGCGAAGCGCCCCCGGCGACGTTCGCTCGCGCCTGCCGGCGACCGCCCCCGACGCGCCGGAGCCCTTCGCGGAAGTGCTGCGCGACCTGGACCAGGTCCTGGTGCCCGCGCTCACGCACTGGCAGTCGCCGCGCTTCTTCTCCTACTTCTCCGTGACCGCCTCCGAGCCGGGGATCGTCGCCGAGCTGCTCGCCGCCGCGCTCAACCAGGTCGCCTTCATCTGGCGCTCGTCG
>JAOUEK010000238.1 GCA_029858755.1 Thermoleophilia bacterium | reverse complement strand
GCCTCGATCGGGGCGTTCGCCGTCGTCGTCGCGCGGGAGCGCGAGCTCGAGCGGCCGGTCGGGTTCCGCGAGCTGGCCGGCCTCGGCTGGGAGCGGCCGCTGTACGGCGTCGCCATGTGGGTGTTCATGCTCGCCTTCGCCGGCTTCCCGCTCACCGGCGGGTTCCTCGGCAAGTTCTACGTCTTCTCGGCCGCCTACGAGGCGGGCTGGTGGTGGCTGGTCGTGATCGGCGTGGTAGCGACCGCCGTCAGCATCGCGTACTACCTCGGCGTCGTCCGTGCCATGTACATGCGCACCCACGTCGCCGTCGACGGCACGGGCGCCGTGGTCGTGGCCGGCGGCTCGCCCCCCGTGGACGTGCCGCTCGCCGTCGCCGTCGGCGCCGCGGTCGCCGTGGTGATCGGCTCGTTCGTCTTCGTGCAGCCGCTCGTCGACCGCGCTTCGCAGGCGATCGCCCACCTGCCGCTCTAGGAGGACTGTCCGAAGTCGTGTGCGCCGTCACTCCGGTGCCCTGTTAGCGTCCCCTCCGTGGGCACGACCCTGACCTGGCTCGGGCACGCGGCCTTCCGGCTCGACACTCCTGCCGGCACCCGCCTCTTCGTCGACCCGTGGCTGACCGGGAACCCGAGCTGCCCCGAGGACGAGCGCGACCCGGATCGCTGCGACGCGGTCGTCGTCACCCACGGCCACGGCGATCACGTCGGTGATGCGGCCGCGCTCGCGGCGCGGTTCCACTGCCCGCTCGTGGCGCAGGTCGAGCTCCGCGCCTGGCTGACACGGCAGGGCGCCCCGGACGCGGGGATGGAGCACGCGGTGAACAAGGGCGGGACGGTGCGAGTGCTCGACGTGGAGGTCACGCTGACCCACGCGCAGCACTCGTCGAGCACGCCGGACGGCACCTACGCGGGCGAGGCCTGCGGGGTCGTCGTGCGCCCGGACGACGGCGCTTCCGTCTACTTCGCGGGAGACACGAACGCCTTCGGCGACATGGCGCTGATCGGGCGCGTCCACCGGCCAGACGTGGCCGTGCTCCCGATCGGCGACCACTTCACGATGGGCCCGCGCGAGGCGGCCGTCGCCGCGGAGCTCGTCGGCGCGGAGCGAGTCGTCCCCTGCCACTACGGGACGTTCCCCATCCTCAGCGGGACGCCCGACGCTCTCCGCCCGCTGCTCCCCGAGGGGGTCACGATGCTCGCCCCGGCGCCCGGCGAGCCGCTCGAGCTGTGACGCCGGTCGCCACCTACTCGATCTGCGCATGCGACCTCGAGGCGGGCCAGTGGGGCGTGGCGACCCAGTCCAGGTTCCTCGCCGTCGGCTCCGTGGTGCCATGGGCCGCGCCGCACGTGGGCGCGCTCGCCACCCAGTCGTACGCCAACCCGCGCTACGGTCCGGACGGGCTCGCGCTGCTCACCGACGGACTGTCTGCGGAGGGGGTGGTCGACCGGCTGACCGCCGCCGACCCAGACCGTGAGCTCCGGCAGCTCGGCGTCGTGGACTCGGAGGGTCGGGCCGCAACGTTCACCGGCAGCGGCTGCCACGACTGGGCCGGCGGACGCGTGGGCCGTGGCTACGCGGCCCAGGGGAACATCCTCGTCTCCGGCGAGGTCGTGGACGCCCTCGCGGGCACGTTCGAGGCGACGGCGGGGGCTCCCCTCGTCGAGCGGTTGCTCGACTGCCTCGACGCGGCGGAGGCCGCCGGCGGCGACCGCCGCGGCCGACAGTCGGCGGCCCTGCTCGTGGTGGAGCGCGACGGCGGCTACGCCGGGCTGTCCGACACGCTCGTCGACCTTCGGATCGACGATCACGCGGAGCCGCTCGGGGAGCTCCGGCGGCTGTACGGGATCCACGACCTCCTCTTCGGCACGACGCCGCGCGAGGAGTGGCTGCCGCTCGAAGGGACGCTCGCCGACGAGGTGCGCGAGCGGCTGGGCCGGCTCGGCTTTCGCACGCTCGACGACTGGGCCGGGGTCGCGAACCTCGAGGAGCGGGTCGACGGCGACACCACGATCGACCCGGTCGTGCTCGAGGAGCTCCGGAGGGAATCGTGAGCGAGCGGTACCGCGTCTCCGCGATCGAGGACGTGCGGTCGGTGTCGGTGCCCGGGCAGCCGGTGTGGCGGCTGCTGCGGGATGCCCTGGGGATCGAGGCGTTCGGCGTCAACGCCTGGACGGCGACCGAGGCCGGGCAGGCCGTGATCGGAGAGCACGACGAGCTCGGCGCCGGCGCCGCGGGCCACGAGGAGCTCTACGTCGTGGTCAGCGGGTCGGCGACGTTCACCGTCGACGGCGAGGAGGTGGATGCGCCGACGGGGACGCTCGTCTTCGTATGCGACCCCGCGGCGAAGCGCGCCGCGGTGGCCCGAGAGGCGGGTACGACGGTGCTCGTCGTCGGGGGCGTCCCCGGCGAGCCCTTCACGGTCGCCCCGTGGGAGCGGAACGCCGCCGTGCTGCGGTTCTGGGAGACGGAGGACTGGGAGGGCGCGATCGCCGAGCTGCGCGAGCACCACGAGGCCGAGCCGGGGAGCGCCGGCATCCTCTACAACCTCGCGTGCGCCGAGGCGCGGGCCGGCAGACGAGACGACGCGCTGGAGCACCTCGCCGCGGCGATCGCGAACTTCGCCGGCTTCGCGGGAACGGCGCAGGACGACGACGACCTGGCATCGCTTCGGGACGACCCGCGCTTTCCGGCGTCACCTCCCCGGGCGTAGCCGATCTTCGGTTTCGGCTCCTGCAGGAGCGGCCCGCCTACGATCGGGCGAAGATCGCCGGGGAGCACGCACGGCGCGAAGCCGAGGGGGCAACGGCGCGAGCGCGGCCTCTTCCGACGGCTCAGGCGTCGCCCGGCAGCCTGACGCCGGCGGCGAACTCGCGCAGGGCGGGCACCGGATCGTGCTCCGGCCGGACGACGAGCAGCACGGCGCCGTGCTCGAGCCCGGCGAGCGCGGCCACGAGCAGCTCGAGGCCGACGGCGAGCGCGAACGCCTTGTGGGCGTGGGGGCCGCCGAACGGCACGAGCTCGTCGGGTCGCGCCCGCCCGGCGAGCACGTCGCCGTGCGTGACCGCGCCCATCGAGACGTCGACGACGATCGGGTCGCCGCCAGCGGAGGGGATCGCGATCGCGAGCGGGTTCGTCCCCGTCAGCGGCGGGCCGCCGTCCGGGTGTGCCAGCCGGCGCGGCGATGTGGCGGTGAGCAGCGCGAGCAGCCCCGCCTCCGCCAGGCGCCGCACCCACAGGCCGAGCGAGCCCGTCGGGAAGCACCGCTCCGCGACGACGAGACGAACGTGCGCCGGCGGATCGTCGAGCACACCGCGGCAAACGGCGGCGAGCGTCAGGTAGCCGAGCGCGCCGGCTCCGTCCCAGCGCTCGTGGCAGGGGCCCGCGGCGAGGAGTCTGGGGCTGGCGCGGGGGTCGAACGCCTGGCGCTCCAGCCACTCCACGCGGACGAGGCCGTGGCTCGACTTGCCGCGCCGGTCGGCCTCCGCGAAGTGCTCGACCAGCACGCGCACGTCCGCCGGGACGAGCCCGAGCGCGAGCAGGCGCCTTTCGGCGTCGGCCTCGGTCACCGGTGCTCTCTCCCCAGGGCAGGCACGCCGCGAGCCTACTCGGACACGCGGCCCCGGCCCAGCCACGCCACGGAGGTCGCGTGGCCAACCACCGAGGCGCTGCGCGGGTTCTCGGCACGATCTCGACACACACCCGTGAGGGGATTCCTGCGACCGTTCGTCATGGGGGCCGTGCGCCCCCGTAGGGGGTGGTGGACCCGGGGTGGTGAACCGCACCGCTCTGACAGGCCCCGGCCGGCGGTTGGCGGAACGCGCCGCTAGAGGACGGTCAGCGGCCGGCGGATCGCGCCGGGGCGCGGCGCCTGCATCAGGTCGGCGACGGCGGCGATCGCGGCGGCCGCCTCGCTCTCAGGGGCCGCCACGAGCACGGGGGTGCCTGCATCGGCCGCCTCGCGCAGCGCGGGATCGAGCGGTACCTGCCCGAGCAGCGGCACGCCGACCTCGTCGGCCAGCGCCTGACCGCCGCCGGCGCCGAACAGCTGCTGACCGGTGCCGACGAGCCACGACATGTTCTCGACCACGCCGACGATGCGCATGCCCGTGCGCTCGGCCATCTGCGCGGCGCGCACCGCCACCTGCTGGGCGGCCGGCTGCGGCGTCGTGACGACGATCACCTCGGCGCGCGGCAGCAGCTGCCCCAGCGAGATCGCGACGTCGCCGGTCCCGGGCGGCATGTCCACCACCAGCGTGTCGATGGCGCCCCAGTGCACGTCGGAGAGGAACTGCTCGAGCGCACGGTGCAGCATGGGGCCGCGCCACATCACCGGCGCGTTCTCCTCCATGAAGAAGCCGATCGACATCAGGCGCAGGTCCCAGTTGACCGGCGGCACGATCATGTCGTCGACCACCACGGGGCGCTGGCGGATGCCGAG
>JAOUEK010000237.1 GCA_029858755.1 Thermoleophilia bacterium | reverse complement strand
GGGTGGTAGCGGACCGTGCGCGCGCGCAGCGCCTCGAGCGCCGGCCGTGCCGCCTCCTCCATGCGGCACCACCACTGCAGCGAGATCAGCGGCTCGATGCGCGAGTGGCACCGCTCGCACGTGCCGACCGCATGCCGGTAGTGCTCGCGATCGACGAGCCACCCGCGCTCGCGCACCCAGGCGACGATGGCGTCGTTCGCCTCTCCCTGACTCAGCCCCGCGAGCTCGCCGGCCGCCTCGTTCATGCGTCCGTCGGGCCCGATCACCATCGGCTCGGGCAACCCGTGGTCACGCCCGATCTCGAAGTCCATCGGGTCGTGGCCGGGGGTGACCTTGACCGCCCCGGATCCGAACTCGGGGTCGACGCGCTCGTCGGCGATCACCGGCACGTGGCGCTCGACCACGGGGACGATGACCTCGCGGCCGACCGCAGCCGCATAGCGCTCGTCGGCCGGGTGCACGGCCACGGCGACGTCGGCGAGGATCGTCGCGGGGCGTGCGGTGGCGACGACGATCCCCTCCTCCCCGTCCCCGTCCGCGAACGGGTAGCGCACGTAGGTCAGGGTGTCGTCCATGTCCTGGTGCACGACCTCGAGGTCCGAGATCGCCGTCTGATGCTGGGGGCACCAGTTGACGATGCGGTTCGCGCGGTAGATCCAGCCGTTGTCCCAGAGGCGCACGAAGAAAGTGAGGACGGCGCGGACGTAGTCGTCGTCCATCGTGAAGCGCTCGCGCCCGTAGTCGAGCGACGCGCCCAGCCGCCGGAACTGCCCCATGATCGTGCGGCCCGTGGCCTCAAGCCACTCCCAGGTCCGCTCCACGAACGCCTCGCGCCCGATGTCGTGCCTCGTCAGGCCCTCACCCGCCAGCTGCTTCTCGACGACGTTCTGGGTGGAGATGCCGGCGTGGTCGTAGCCCGGCTGCCAGAGCGTGTCGTAGCCCTGCATTCGGTGCCAGCGGACGAGCACGTCCTGGATCGACCCGTTGAGCGCGTGCCCCATGTGCAGCTCCCCGGTCACGTTCGGCGGCGGGACGCAGATCACGAACGACTCCGGCCGCCTGCGCCCGGCCCCGGCCGCGTAGAGCCCCTCGGACTCCCACGTCTCCTGCCAGCGGCGCTCGACCGCGCCGGGGTCGTACAACGGCTCCATCGGCGTCCGCTCCACGGCCGCTGAGTCTACGGATCGCCCACGAGCCGGGAGTGCCGGTACGGGGGGCCGGCAGCCGGACGCGGGTACCCCGTTCGAGGGACGCCGTGAGCCCGTGCCCGGGCGATGACTGGGGGATGCGGATGAGACTCGCCGTCGACCTGCACAGGGTCGCGCTCGGCCGGCAGCTCGCCCCGTTCGGGGTCGTGAGCGTGCTCGCGCTCGCGACGGTCGCCGTGCCGCCGCACCCGGCCGACTGGTGGCTGGTGGTCGGGGCCGCGGCGCTGACGGCGCTCGTCATCGCCTCGAGCGCCTGCGCGCCGTGGGGCGCCCTCCCGCGTTGGACGCACTCGCTCCCCCCGCTCGCCTACTTCGTGGTGGTGGGGCTCCTGCGCGAGGCGCAGGGCGGCTCGGTGTCCGGCTACTCCGTGCTCGTGCTGCTCCCCGTGGTCTGGGTCGCGCTCACGCTCGGCCCCTGGGAGGTCGCACTCACCGTGGTCGCCACGGCGGCGACGATCGTCTCGCCGCTCTTTCTCGGCTCCGAGATCGCGTACCCGACCAGCGACTGGCGGCGCGCGGTGCTCCTGACCACGACGGCGGCGGTCGTCGGCTACGCGGTCAACTCGCTCGTCCGCCAGGCGCAGCATCAGGCCGACCTGTCCGACGAGCGCGCGGAGGCGCTCGCGGTGAGCGAGGCAACGATCGCGGCGGTGATGCGGGTCACGCGCGCTCTCGACGGCGACGCGCGACGTCACGCCTGCTCCGCCGCACGGGAGCTGAGCGAGGCGAGCTTCGTCGTCATCGCCGAGCCCACCGCCGACGGCAGCCTGTCGGTGACCGCGTCCGACGGGATCGCGGGGCCCGTCCCGCCGGTCACCCAGCGTGGCGGCGCCAGTGCGGCGTTCTCACGCTGTCAGCGGCTCGTCGTGCTCGACGCCGCGACCGACGACCACGTGTCCCACGCGCTGCGTGAGGCGACGGGGACGGGGTCGGTGGTGTTCGAGCCGATCATCCACCGGGGCCGCGCGGTCGGCGTGCTCGTCGTCGGCTGGGACAAGCCGCTCGCGGCGCTGCCGATACGCGTGGAGATGGCGCTCGAGCTGCTCGCCGCCGAGGTGGCCACGGCGATCGAGCGAGACGACCTCGTCGCCCGGTTGCAGCAGGCATCGGTCACCGATGAGCTGACCGGCCTCCCCAACCGGCGGCGCTGGGAGGAGGAGCTCCCCCGTGCCCTGGCGCGGGCCCGGAGGACGGGGGCCCCCGTCTCCCTGGTGATGCTGGATCTCGACCACTTCAAGGAGTTCAACGACCGCCGCGGGCACCAGGCGGGGGACGCGCTGCTGCGAGACGCGGCCGTGTCGTGGCAGGCGGCGCTCCGGGCGGGGGACATGCTCGCCCGCTACGGCGGCGAGGAGTTCGCGGCGGTGATCTTCGACGGCGACCTCGCGTCGGCGCGCAGAACGGCTGACCGCCTCCGCGCGGCGACCCCCCGCGGCCAGACCTGCTCGGCGGGCGTCGCGACCTGGGACGGGCAAGAGGGCCCGGACGACCTCGTCCGCCGCGCGGACGGCGCCCTCTACGCGGCGAAGCGCCGCGGGCGCGACCGGACGGAGACGGCGAGCCCGCTCGGGGTCGTGGACGCCGACCGCTCGGCCGGGGCCGCCTAGCAGAGTGTCGCTCAGGCCTCGGCGACGGCGCCGAGGTCATCGTCGAGATCGTGGCCGGCGCTCGTGAGCAGGGTCGGCTTCAGCCCGCGTGAGATCGTCTCGCGGGTGATCACGCACTTCGTCACGTCCCGACGCGAGGGCAGCTCGAACATCACGTCGAGCAGCGCCCCCTCGATGATCGAGCGCAGCCCACGGGCGCCGGTCTCCCGCGCGAGCGCGTGGTCGGCGATCTCCCACAGCGCGTCGTCGGTGAACACGAGCTCGATCGTGTCGTAGCCGAAGAACCGCTGGTACTGGCGGACGAGCGCGTTCTTGGGCTCGGTGAGGATGCGGACGAGGTCCTCGCGCCGCAGCTGGTGCACCGCCGAGACGACCGGGAGGCGCCCGATGAACTCGGGGATGAGGCCGAAGTTCATCAGATCCTCCGGCATCACCTGGCCGAGCAGCTCCGCGGCGGCCTCGGAGTGCTTCGACCGGACCTCCGCCCCGAAGCCGACCGCGTTCTTGCCGATCCGCCGGGCGATGATCGCATCGAGCCCGGCAAACGCGCCGCCGCAGATGAAGAGGACGTTCGTCGTGTCGATGGAGAGGAACTCCTGGTGCGGGTGCTTGCGGCCGCCCTGCGGCGGCACCGAGGCCACCGTCCCCTCCAGGATCTTCAGCAGCGCTTGCTGCACGCCCTCACCGGAGACGTCACGGGTGATCGACGGGTTGTCCGCCTTGCGGGCGATCTTGTCGACCTCGTCGATGTAGATGATCCCGGTCTCGGCCTTCTTGATGTCGAAGTCGGCGGCCTGGATCAGCTTGAGCAGGATGTTCTCCACGTCCTCGCCGACGTAGCCGGCCTCGGTGAGCGCCGTCGCGTCGGCGATCGCGAACGGCACGTTGAGGATGCGCGCCAGCGTCTGTGCCAGCAGCGTCTTCCCGCAGCCGGTGGGCCCGAGCAGCAGGATGTTCGACTTCTGCAGCTCCACCTCGCCGTCGTCCTGTCCCATGCGCACGCGCTTGTAGTGGTTGTAGACGGCGACCGCGAGCGTCCGCTTGGCCTCCTCCTGGGAGACGACGTAGTCGTTGAGCACCGAGTAGATGTCCTTCGGGCGGGGGAGGTTGTCGAGGTCGAGCGCCGTCGGGGAGGTCAGCTCCTCGTCGATGATCTCGTTGCAGAGATCGATGCACTCGTCGCAGATGTAGACCCCGGGGCCGGCGATGAGCTTCTTCACCTGGCGCTGGCTCTTGCCGCAGAAGCTGCAGAGCAGCTGCTCGTTCCCCTCGCTCGCTCGGGCCACGTGTCTCCTTTTACTCCCTTTTCGACGATCCGGCTACCCGGTAACGGGTCAGCGGTGGGTGATCACCCGGTCGATGATCCCGTACTCGACGGCTTCCTCGGAGGTCATGAAGTAGTCGCGGTCCATGTCCGTCCGCACCCTGTCGACGTCCTTGCCCGTGTGGTTGGACATGATCTCCTCGAGCTTCCGCTTCAGCGCGATCGTCTCCCGGGCATGGATCTCGATGTCGGACGCCTGGCCCTGGTAGCCGCCCCAGACCTGGTGGATGAGGATCTTCGAGTTCGGCAGCGCCATGCGCTTCCCTGCGGCGCCGCCCGCGAGGAGGAGCGCCCCCATGCT
>JAOUEK010000236.1 GCA_029858755.1 Thermoleophilia bacterium | reverse complement strand
TTCGCCGTCACCGACGACGCATTCGTCGTCTTCGCGGCGAATGCGTTCGCGCTCCTCGGCCTGCGCTCCCTGTACTTTGCGCTCGCCGGGATGATGGAGCGCTTCCACTACCTCGCGCACGGGCTCGCGCTGATCCTGATCTTCGTGGGAGCGAAGATGCTGCTGACGGACGTGTGGAAGATCCCGACCTGGCTCTCCCTGGTCGTCATCGTCGCCGTCCTCTTGGGCGCGGTCGGCGTCTCCCTTGCGCTGACCTCCGGCCGGCACCGTCGGCGCGTTGCGCCTCCCGGCTACGTAGGGAGCTGACGTGAGCCGCTGGACGTTCCTCTCGCATCACGGGCACGTCCTGCTCTGCATCGCCCGCAACCCCGACGTCCGGCTCCGGGAGGTGGCGGATGCCGTGGGGATCACGGAGCGGGCGGTGCAGATGATCGTCAACGACCTCGTCGCGGCCGGCTACGTCCATCGCCTGCGGGTCGGCCGCCGCAACCACTACGAGGTGATGCTCGATGCGAAGCTCCGCCACCCGCTCCAGAAGGACGTGGATGTGGGCAGCCTCGTCGGGCTCCTCGGCAGCGAGCGGCCCTGACCGCGTCGCGTTTCGGCCGCGGACGGCTTCCGGGAAATCCCCGCGCAGCGGCGGACAAACCGCACGGCGATCAGCGGCGGCACCGATGCACGCCGACCGCACCGCGAGGACGATGCGTTCGACGCAACCGAGGGAGGTCATGATGAAGATCCGCGACGTCATGTCGAAGGACGTGCTCACGACGACACCTGCCGCGCCGCTCAAGGAGGCTGCGCTGACACTCGCGAGAGAAGGCATCTCCGGCCTCCCGGTGATCGAGGACGGTGTCGTGATCGGCGTGATCTCCGAGGCGGATGTCATCGCCAAGGAAGGCAACGAGCACAAGACCGGCGGCTTTCTTGCCTGGTTCCTGGATCCGCGTGACCCCTGGCTCGACGACCGGTTGGCGGCCAAGACCGTCGGCGACGCCATGACCTCCCCGGCCATTGTGATCGGCCCCGACCGACCGCTCTCCGAGGCTGCGACCCTGATGATCGAGGACGGAGTCAACCGCCTGCCCGTCGTCGAGGACGGCGTGCTCGTCGGCCTCGTCACCCGGGCCGACCTCGTCAGGGCGTTCGTTCGCACGGACGACGAGGTGCGCCACGAGATCGAGGACGACGTCATCCGGCGGGTGCTGTGGCTGGAGCGGGACACGCTCCGCGTGTCGGTCGAGAACGGGATCGTCACGCTCGAGGGCAAGGTCCCGACCAAGACGGACCTCGAGCTCGTGCCGTCGTTCGTCCGCCGAGTCCCCGGTGTCGTCGAGGTCGAGTCACGGCTGACCTCGGTCGAGGTCTAGCAGGTCAGAAACCGGCGGCGTAGCCGTCGCCACGCCCGTCCGAGCCACCGACGAGCGCGTCTCCGACGCGGAGGACGGCCTGCCCGACGCCGAACAGGTGTCGATCTCCGGGTGCCCCCACGTCGTGGCCGAGCCGCCGGAGGGCGTCCGCGTGACGCAGCAGGCCGGGCTCGAGCACGACGCTCCGGCCCTGCTCGACGCGGAAGCGGGGGGCGTCGAGCGCCGCCTGCGGGTCGTCGGCGTGGTCGACGAGCCGCGTCACGACCTGGAAGTGGCCCTGCGCCTGCATGCGTCCGCCCATCACGCCGAACGGCCCGAGCAGCTCCCCCGCCTCGAGCAGCATGCCGGGAATGATCGTGTGAAACGGCCGGCAGCCCGGGGCGAGGTGGTTGGGATGCTCGGGGTCGCTGCTGAAGCCCGCTGCGCGGTTCTGCAACACGATGCCGGTGCCCGGCGCGACCACGCCTGAGCCGAAGCTGTCGAACACGCTCTGTATGAGAGAGACCGCCATCCCGTCGCCGTCGACCACTGCGAGGTACGTCGTGCCGCCCTGCGCGAGCCGGTACGGCGGCGGGTCGAGCGCAGACGCCGGATCGACGAGCGCGCGTCGGGCGGCGAGGCGCTCGGGCGCCATGAAGTCGTCGGGGAGTGGGCCGTCGTGCGCCACCGCCTCGGTATCCGAGAGCGCGACCTTCACGGCCTCGATCTCGGAGTGCAGCCCCGGCGGGAGCCCGTCGTACAGCGCCAGAGCGAGCAGCGCCGCCGCTCCCTGCCCGTTCGGAGGCAGCTCGCACACCTCGACCCCCCGGTAGTCGTACCGCAGCGGCTCGACCCACTCGGAGCGATGGCTCACGAGATCGTCGTGCGCAAGCCACGTCGCCGAGGCGATGGCGTCGGCGAGGGCACCCGCGTAGAAGGCGTCGGGGCCCTCGTCCGCGAGAAGTCGCAGCGTCGATGCGAGCTCCGGGAGGCGGTACCGGCCCGCCGTCTGCGGCGCCGGCCACGGTGCCTTCTCGGCCCGTGCCCACTTGTCCGCGATCCGCGGCGTGCAGGCGATGCCGCGGTCTGCGAGATCCGCCGCCGGCGTCAGGGCCTCGTCGAGACCGAAGCGCCCGCAACGATCGGCCAGGTCGGCCCAGGCCCTCACCGCGCCCGGCACGGTCACGCTGCGCCGCCCCGCGTCGTCTACCCCTTCGCCGTCGAGCACGGCCGGCGATCGGCCCGAGCCGTTGAGGCCGAGCAGGCGCCCATCCTGCCACACGAGCGCGAACGCGTCGCCACCGACACCGTTGTCGGTCGGCTCGGCGACCGTCAGCACCGCCGCGGCGGCGAGAGCGGCATCGACGGCGTTCCCCCCACGCTCGAGCGCACGGAGCCCGGCGCGCGTGGCGAGCGGGTGGCTGGTCGCCACCATCGCGTCGGCCGCCACCGCCGGCATGCGGCGCCAGCCGCTCGCGTGGGCGCTCTCGGGCCGCCGCAGGGCGTCGAAGTCGATCCGCACCCGCCGATCCTCGCACGTCGATCGCACTCGGGTCGATAGGGTCGATTCCGTGGCGGCCGTCGACACCGAGGTCGTGGTGATCGGAGCCGGGATGGCCGGCCTCGCGACCGCCTACGAGCTGGCTCAGGGTGGCCGCGACGTCACCGTCCTCGAGCAGTTCGCGGTGGGTCACCGACGCGGCTCGAGCCACGGCGCCTCCCGCGTCTTCCGACTCTCCTACCCGGATGCGGGCTGGGTGCGACTCGCGCAGGACGCCCTCCGGGAATGGCGGCGATGGGAGGCCGAGACCGGAGGCTCGCTCCTGCGCTTGACGGGCTCGCTCGACGTCGGGCCGCACGTCCCGCAGAACCGGGGCTCGCTGGACGCGTGCGGCGTCACAAGCGAGGTCGTCGCGGCCGACGCTGCTATGCGGCGCTTCGGCCTGCGACTCGACGACGGGGAGCCGGCACTGTTCCAGCCCGACGCAGGCGTGCTCTCGGCGGCCCGCGTGCTCGAGCATCTCGGCAAGGCGATCCGCGCCCGGGGCGGCCGACTCGCGTACGAGAGCCGTGTCGAGCAGCTCCACATCGGACAGGGAGTCGTTCGCGCCCACACGCCGTCGGGCCCGGTCACGGGCCGTGCCGCCGTGGTCGCCGCAGGCCCCTGGGCAGGCGGGATCCTCGCTCCACTCGGGCTCGCGCCCCCGGTCACCGTCACCCGCGAGACCGTCGCCTACCTCTCCGTCGATCGTGCCGACGAGCTGCCCGTGCTCATGTGCGCCGGCGGCCCCGGCGTCGGTGACGACCGCGTCGTGGGCACGTACGCCCTTGCCGACGCAGCGTCGATCCTCAAGGTCGGCGTCCACCACACGGGCCCCGAGGCCGACCCGGCCGCGGACATCGCCCCGGACCCGGTCGTTGCCGAGTGGGCCGTGCGGTGGGCCGCCGACCGGCTCCCCGGCCGGGGGATCTCACTGGCGCGATCCGAGACGTGCCACTACACCAACACGACGGACGAGCGCTTCGTGCTCGAGCGCCACGGTCGCGTCGTCGTCGGCTCGGCCTGCTCCGGGCACGCGTTCAAGTTCGCGCCGGTGATCGGGGCGACGCTTGCAGGGCTGGCCGTCGATGCCGTCCACGACAGTCCGACGTGACGTCGAGCTCGATCAGGGCGTCGCCGCAGACAGGATGTACGCCGAGACGTCGGCGATCTCCTGCTCGCTGAGCCGCTCGCCGAATGCGGGCATCGCACCCATCCCGTTGGTCACGCGGTCGACGAGCAACTGCTCGGTGAGGGCGGCATTCCCGTCCAGCGAGGGCCCAACGGCTCCGGTCGCGCCGGCGTCGGCGAGCGCGTGGCACCCGCCGCAGCCCTCGCTGGCGAACACGGCCTTGCCGTTCGCCGGGTCGCCGGCGACCTCGCCGGGCTCGGTGGTCTCGACCGGCGCCGTCGGCGCGGACGGCGCATGCTCGCCCGCTGTCTCCCGACCCACGAGGTAGCCGCCCACGGCGAAGGCGAAGGCGAGGCCGAGCACGGCGAGCACCAGCCCGCCCTCGGCGATCGCGACGGACGAGTCACGCGGGGCAGCCGGAACCGGGATGCCGCGATC
>JAOUEK010000235.1 GCA_029858755.1 Thermoleophilia bacterium | reverse complement strand
CAGGGCCAGCCAGCGAGGGCGCGGTTCCGGCCACCCCAGTACCATCCGACAGTGCTCCTCGCGTCCATCACCAGCGAGATCACCCACGCCGTCACCTCGGTCGTCGGTAACTACGGGCTCTACGCCGTCTTTCTCTTGATGCTGGTCGACGCGGTCTTCCCGGCCGCGAGCGAGCCCGTGATGGTGTACGCGGGCGCCGTCGCGGCGGGCGCGTTCGCAGACCAGTCCGTGACCCTGTTCGGGTACGAGTTCGCCTCGGGGTTCCCCGCCTACGTGGCCATGGCGGGCGCCGGCACCGTCGGCTACCTGATCGGGTCGGCCGGAGGGTGGGCGCTCGGCGACTACGGCGGCCGGCCGTGGCTGGAGCATCACGGGCGCTGGCTGCACCTCGACGCGGCGAAGCTCGACCGGGCCGAGGCGTGGTTCGACCGCTACGGCGACTGGGCCGTCTTCCTGGGGCGCATCACGCCGGTCGTGCGCTCCTTCATCTCCATCCCCGCCGGGGTCTTCCGCGCCCGCTTCTGGCACTACACGGCACTGACCGCGCTCGGCTCGGCGATCTGGTGCTTCGCGCTCGCAGGCGCCGGCTGGGCGGCGGGGTCGAGCTGGGAGAGCTTCCACGAGAGCTTCCGCTTCGCCGACTACCTCGTCGTCGCAGGCGTCGTCGCAGGCGTCGCCTTCGTCGCCTGGCGGGTCGTCCGTCGGCGCCGGAACGGGCGGGAGGCCGAGGCCGCCCGGGGCTACACTGGCTCGTCGGAATGATCCCGCTCGTCGACGTGAAGGCGCAGTACGCGCCCCTGATCCCCGAGTTGAAGGAGCGCTTCGCCGAGGTGCTCGACTCGGGCCGCTTCATCTTCGGGCCGGAGGTCGAGGCGTTCGAGCGCGAGGCCGCGGCGTACCTCGGCGTGCCGCACGCGATCGGCGTCGCCAACGGCACCGATGCGCTGGTGCTCTCGCTCGAGGCGATGGGCGTCGGGCGCGGCGACGAGGTGATCTGCCCGTCGTTCACCTTCTACGCCACGGCCGAGGCGATCGCGCGCGTCGGCGCGACCCCCGTGTTCGCCGACATCGACCCGGTCACGCTCAACGTCGACCCCGCCGACGTGGCGGCGAAGGTCACCGAGCGCACGAAGGCGATCATGCCGGTGCACCTGTTCGGCCGGCCGGCGCCGCTCGCCGAGCTCGCGGCCCTCGGCGTGCCGCTGCTCGAGGACGCCGCCCAGGCCTTCGGCGCCGAGGGGATCGCCACCACCGGCATCTGCTCGACCTTCAGCTTCTTCCCCACCAAGAACCTGTTCGCGCTCGGAGACGGCGGCCTGGTCGCGTGCACCGACGACGGCGTCGCCGAGACGGTGCGGAAGCTGCGCTTCCACGGGTCGTCGGACAAGAAGACGTTCGAGCTGATCGGCGCCAACTCCCGGCTCGACGCCGTGCAGGCGGCGGCCCTGCGCGTCTTCCTGCCGCACCTCGCGGGGTGGAACGCCTCGCGGCGCGAGGGCGCCGCCCGCTACGCGGCCCTCGGCCTCGGCGACGCCGTCGAGTTGCCCGTCGACGAGCCGGGCCACGTGTACCACATGTACGTGGTGCGCTCCCCGGGCCGTGACCGGATCGCTGCCACGCTCCGCGACGCCGGGGTCTCCAGCGCCGCCTACTACGTGACACCGGTGCACCTGCAACCGGCGATGCGCTTCCTCGGCTGGGAGCCCGGGTCGCTCCCGGAGACCGAGCGCGCGGCGGCCGAGAACCTGGCGTTGCCGCTCTGGGGCGGCATCGGCGGCGAGACCCAGGAGCGGGTCGTGGCCGCCGTCCTCGCGGCGGCGGGCGTGGCAGCCTGAGCGCCATGCGCTTCCGCAGCCCCGTCACCCGGCACAGCCTCTGGCAGGTCGCCGTCGACGCGGGGATCGTCGCGGCCGCCTGGGTGCTCGCCTGGAACCTCCGCTTCGACTCGGACTGGCCGCGCTACTACGACCGCTACCTGACGTGGGAGATCGTGGCGCTGGTGATCGCGCTGAAGCTGCCGGTCTTCGCGATGGCGGGCTTCTACAACCGCTGGTGGCGCTACGTCTCCACGCGCGACATGTGGTCGGCGCTCCGGGGGGTGGCGCTCGCCTCGGTCACCGTCTTCCTCGTCTTCACCCTCTTCGAGGTGCATCGGGTGCGCGTTCCGAGCGGCGTCTGGTTCGGCGACCTGCTGCTCTGCCTCGCGCTCGTCACGGGCTCCCGGCTGCTCGCGCGCACGATCATCGAGCGGCCGCGCCCGGGCAGCATCGTCGCCCGGGGCAAGGAGGCGATCATCGTCGGGGCGGGCGACGCCGCGCAGCTCGTGGTGAAGGAGATGCTGCGCAACCCTGCGCTCGGCACGACGCCGATCGGACTCGTCGACGACGACACGCGCAAGCGCAACATGCGCATCCACGGCGTGCGGGTGCTCGGCACCACGGACGAGCTCGACCGCCTGTTGCGCGACCGCCGCCCGGACGAGGTGCTGATCGCGGTGCCGACGGCGTCGGGCCAGTTCCGCCAGCGGGTCGTCGACGTGGCGAGCGCCCTCGAGATCCCCGTGAAGACGCTGCCCAGCCTGGCGGAGCTCGTCACCGGTGACTACGACCTGGCGCGCCAGGTGCGCCCGGTCGAGGTCGAGGACGTCCTCGGCCGCGAGTCGGTCGAGGTCGACCTCGATGCGATCTCCGGCTACCTCACCGGCGAGGTGGTGCTGGTGACGGGCGCGGGCGGCTCGATCGGCTCGGAGCTCTGCCGGCAGATCGCGCGGATCGGTCCCACGAAGCTGGTGCTCGTCGACAACGCCGAGCCGGCGCTGTTCGAGATCGAGCGGGAGCTGGTGGACGAGCGCGGCTTCCACGCCGCCGCAGCCGTGCTCGGGGACGTGAAGGACCCGGTGAAGATGCGGCAGGTCTTCGCCAAGTACCGACCCGGCGTCGTCTTCCACGCGGCGGCCTACAAGCACGTGCCGTTGATGGAGGCGAATCCGGTGGAGGCGGTACGCAACAACACGCTCGCCACCCAGACGATCACCGACGTCGCGGTCGAGTTCGAGGCGAAGCGGTTCGTGCTCGTCTCCACCGACAAGGCGGTGAACGCGAAGACGGTGATGGGGCAGACGAAGGCGCTCGCCGAGTGGATCGTGGAGACCCACGGCCACCGCGAGGACGTGGCCACTCGAATGGTCGCCGTCCGCTTCGGGAACGTGCTCGGCTCGTCGGGCAGTGTGATCCCGATCTTCCGTAAGCAGATCGCGAGAGGTGGGCCGGTGACGGTCACCGACCCGCAGATGACGCGGTTCTTCATGACCATCCCCGAGGCGGTACAGCTCGTGGTGCAGGCCGGCGCGATCGGCGAGCGGGGCCAGGTCTACGTGCTGGACATGGGCGAGCCGGTGCGGATCATGGACCTGGCGGAGCGGATGATACGGCTCTCTGGAAAGGAGCCCGAGCTGGACGTCCCGATCAGGATCGTCGGCGTACGCCCGGGCGAGAAGCTGCACGAGGAGCTCGTGGGGAGCGACGAGACGGCGACGCCGAGCCCGCACCCGGCGATCGACCGCGTCACGCGGCCGCCGATCGACGGCGCCTGGCTCGACGAGGAGCTGTCCGCGCTGCGGGCGCTCGTCGAGGCCGGCGACACGCTCGAGGTCGTCGGCGCCCTCTCGCGCGTCGTGCGCGAGCCGCGGCGGATCGGCATCGCCGCCCCCGCTGAGACCGTCTGACGAGACCGTGGGGAACGCCCGAGGGTGGCCTTGTAACTGATCGTCACAAGGCCACCCTCGGCCCGTCACATTCGACGCTGCCTACCCGTTGGGAACGCGGAGCAGCAGGAGCTGTCCCGCCTCGCGGCGGTACTCGAAGCCGCTTCCGGAAGCCGTCTCCAGTTCGAGGCCGTGCGCCTGGACGTCGACGAGGAACGCGCCCTTGCCGAACGCAGCAGACGCGTCGACGATGCCGCTGGACTCCCACGACCCCCTGGCGGCAGCGGGGAGCAGCAAGTGGTCGACGGTCGCGACAACCGTCAGCTCGCCCGTCTTCAGGTCGTAGCGCCAGATGCGGGCGTTCGTCGCGTCCGGGAACGCCGGGTAGGTGCTCGCGGGCGACGACGAGTTGTGCGACCCGGTGTCCTCCTATGTAGAGAGCGTTCTCCGTGGTCTCGACGTTGTCGGGCTGGTGCACCACGCCGGCGTTTGCATAGCCGCCGAGATCGAAGTTCGCCCCCGGCAGGATCGACAGCGTCCCCTCCATCGGGTCCGCGCCCAGCTCGAGCTTCCAGATGCGACCGTTCATGTACTCGCCGTTCGTTCCCGACGAGCCCCGGCGCAGCCGGCCCGTGACTCCATCCGGGACCGCCCGCGGCTCGCCGGTGTCGGCCATGTACACCGTCCGTGGGTCGTTGCGGTCGTAGGCGATGTCCTCGATACGGATGAACTGGAAGACGTTGCTGTCGTTCGACCAGCT
>JAOUEK010000234.1 GCA_029858755.1 Thermoleophilia bacterium | reverse complement strand
GCCGTGCTCACGCTCGCGACCGTGCGCTACGGGGCGTCGTGGCTGGAGTCGGTGGCGCCGCTCGCCGAGAACGCGGCGAGGGAGACGAGCTACGCGCTGCCCGCGCGACTGGAGAGCGCCGGGGCCCCCCGCGCACTGGCGCTGGCCGGCGCCGCGGCGACCTTCCTCGTGGGTCTCGCCTGGCTGGCCCGGGAGGCCCGGCGGGGCCGCGCACGCCTCGGGCTGGCCGCGTGCCTCGTGCTCGCGACCACCCCGTACCTCGCCGTCTGGTATCTCGCCTGGGCGGTGCCGCTGGCGGCCGCCGACGAAGACCGGGTCGCCGCGGCCGCATGCCTCGCACTCGGCGCCTACCTGCTGCCGCAGACGATCCCGCTCTGAGGCTCAGCGCCGGCGGAAGAGCAGGACGCCGTCGTCGGCTGCGACGAGCGTGAACCGCGGGTCGGCGCGTAGCCGCGAGAGCGCCGTTGCGAGCCCCTGCGGATCGACCGCGCGGTCGAAGGTGCTCGGGCGCCGTACGTCGACGGCCACCCAGCGCGCGTCCGCGAGCACGGGGAAGGAGAGGACGCGCTCGCGGGCGGAGAGGTGCGCACCGAGGGTGTTGGTCGCGCTCACCACATCGCCCGGCGGGACGAGCTCGAGCACGCTCGACGCTGCCCGGGCATGCTCGCCGACGACGTGTTCGCGGGCGGCGAGCTCCGAGCCGAGTGGCACGTGGCCCCAGATGGGGAGCGGGCCGAGCACCATGCCGCCGGCGAGGCAGGCCACGACCGCCAGGCGCGGCAGCGCCGAGCGAGCCACCGGCCGTCGTCGTCCCGCGCGCGCCGCGCCGAGCACGGCCGCCGCGAGCAGCACCGGCACGATGGTGGCCGTGTAGTGGAAGTGCACGGACGTCTGAGTGGGCGCGCCGGAGAGCGTGTTGAGCGCGAGCTCCGGGGCCGCCGCGAGAGCGAGCGGGGAGAGCAGCGGCAGCCCCGCCAGCGGCCAGAGCAGATCGAGGAAGTAGGCGCCGTCGCGTCGCTGCGTCGCCTCCGCGACGATGGTGCCCGGGTCGCGGACGAGTGTCTCCACCATCCCCGCGGGCGAGCCGCCCACCCTCTCGTAGCGGCCGGCGAAGGGCGACGTGCCGCCCGGCGCGAAGTGCGGCACGACGACCGCGGTGGCGACGACCGCGGCCACCGCCCCGGACGCGGCGATCGCGAGGCCTGCCCGCGGGCGTCCGCGGGCGAGCGCGTACCAGACCCCGAGCGCCGCCACCGTGAGGCCGACCTGCTCCTTGGTCAGGCAGGCGAGCGCGGCGACGCCGGCGAAGGCGAGGAGCCTGTCCGCGTCGAGCAGCCAGATCGCGCAGAGCAGCAGCGGCGCCGCCAGCGCCACCGGGTGGAAGTCGTCGAGCACGAGCCACTGCGTCGCCGGGTAGAGGAGGTACGCCAGCCCGAACCCCAGCCCACCCCACTCGGAGCCGAGGTGCCGCCGTGCCAGCAGGAACGCGGGCACTGCCCCGAGCGAGACGAGGGCCGCCTGCACGACGAGGAGAGCAGAGGGCTCCGGCCACGCCCACCACAGGGGGACGAGGAGGAGCAGGATCGGGTCGGCGTGCGCTCCGAGCCGGGACATCTGCTCCCCGCGCAGGTTCGTGACCCGAAGCAGGTCGCCGTGCGCGGACGACCAGACCGCCTGCACGAGGTTGCCCAGGTCGAAGCGACCGCTCCAAAAGGCCAGGTGCTGTAGGACGGCGAGGCCCCCGAGGGCGACCGCGAACGCCGCGACAGCGGCCACGAGCAGGAGCCGGGGTCGCGTCACCGGGCGGCGACGACCTGCTCGAGCAGCGCCCGCCACTGCGCGCCGAGCACGGCCTCGCTCGCCCGCGCCTCGTAGGTTGCCCGTCCGCCGGCGGCGAGGCCTTCCGCGAGCGCGGCGTCGCCGGCGAGCCGCCGCACCGCCTGCGCCAGCGCCTCGGGGTCGCCGGGCGGCACGAGCAGCGCGTCCACGCCGTCGGTCAGCAGCTCGCGCGCGCCGGGGGTGTCGGCGGTGACGAGTGGGCACCGGCACGCCAGCGCCTGGAAGGCCTTGTTCGGGATCACGCGGGCGGCCTTGGCGCCGGTGCCGAAGATCCCGAGCGCGCACCCGGCCGCCTGGTACTCGGCGGGGAGCAGCTCGTACTCGACCCACGGCACCCACTGCACGTTCTCCGGTCGCCCGCCGAGCATGCCCTCCAGCTGCCCGCTGCCGATCACCCTGAAGGGCACCTCGGGCGCGAGCCGGGCGGCCTCGAGGATCGTCTCCAGCCCGTGGAGAGGGATCAGCTTGCCGACGAACAGGGCGTAGAAGGGGCGCTCCGGCTGCCAGCCGGGGCGGAACAGCCGGTCCTCGGCGCCCACGAAGACCACCGCGAGCCGCTCGTCCGGCAGCTCGAACGCCTCCTGGAAGAACGCCGCGTGGGCCGCGGTGTCCGCGACGACGAGGTCGGCGCGCCGGAACGCGGCGCGGTCGGCGTGGCGCAGCACTGCTGCCGCGGGTGTCCCCCGGCGGAACCGGCCGCGGTCGCCGACCAGCGTGTCGTGGAGGGACACGAGCGGGTTGAACACGATCGGCCGCCCGCGGGCGACGCGGCGTGCGGCCGGCATGTCGAAGTGGCCCGGGTAGCCGACCACGACCACGTCCGCTTGCTGCTCCAGCTCGCGCTCCCGCGCGAGGCCGCGCTCGGCGGCCGCCACGCGCGCGAGCTGACGGAGGCCCAGCGACCAGTTGCTGCGCCCCCAGACCTGCCGATGCCGCTCGCTGACGGTGACACCCGCCGCCTCCAGGCACGAGATCACCTGGGTGTTGCGCGGCGACGAGCGGTCGTACGTGCCGAAGTAGAGGACGTTCACGCGGGCTAGCGCAGGACCTCGTCGACGAGCTGCCGCGCAGGGCCGGCGTCGCCGGCGCGCTCCTCGTGATGGCTCGTGACGAGCTCCGAGAGCAGCCCCAGGGAGAGGAGTTGCACTCCGACCACCAGCAGCAGCACGCCGAGCGTGAGCAAGGGCCGGTGGCCGATCGCCTCCCCGGCCACCTTCAGCGCCGTCAGGTACCCGAGCACCGCGAGGCCGGCGAGGGCGAGCAGGAGGCCCATCCCGCCGAAGAGGTGGAGCGGGCGGTACCGGTAGCGCCCCATGAACGTGACCGTGAGCAGGTCGAGGAAGCCGCGCACGTATCGCTCCATCCCGTAGCGGGAGCGCCCGTGCGGCCGCAGCCGGTGGGTGACCGGCAGCTCCGTGACGCGGTACCCGCGGTAGTGCGCCAGCACCGGCACGTAGCGATGCAGCTCGCCGTAGAGGCGCAGCCCGCGAACGACCTCGGCGCGCGACGCCTTCAGGCCGCAGTTCATGTCGTGCAGGCGGAGCCCCGAGAGCCGGCCGGCGACGGCGTTGAAGAGGCGCGACGCCAGGCGTCGCGTGAGCGGGTCTCGCCGCCGGGTCTTCCACCCGCAGACGACGTCGTACCCCTCGTCGAGCTTGGCGAGCAACCGTGGGATGTCGGCTGGGTCGTCCTGCAGGTCGCCGTCGATCGTGACGACGATGTCGCCGGCGGCCTCGCGAAACCCGGCGTCGAGCGCCGCCGCCTTCCCGCAGGCGCGCCGTAGGCGAACCACGCGCACGCGGCTCTCACGCGCGTGCAGACGCGTGAGCGCGGCAAAGGTGCCGTCGTCGGAGCCGTCGTCCACGAACACGATCTCCCACGGCCCGTCGACCCGCCCGAGCGCCGCCGCCACCTCGTCGTAGAGCGGCTCGACGCTCAACTCCTCGTCGCGGAGGGGGACGACGACCGAGATCACGGCGCGAGCGTACCCCGCGCACGCGCTCGCGGCGTATAGCGTCAAGGGGGTGAGGCGGCTGCTCGGCGTGGACGACGCGCTCGCACACGTGCTGGCGCACGTGCGGCCGCTGCCGAGCGAGCGAGTGCCGCTGAGGGACGCGGTGGGAAGGGCGCTCGCCGTCACCGCGACGTCCGCCGTCGACCTGCCGCCGTTCCCGAGCTCCGCGATGGACGGGTTCGCGGTCCGCGTCGCGGACTGCCCGGGATCGCTGCCGGTCGAGCTCCGTGTGGCAGCGGGTCGACCGTCCCCGCGCCCCCTGCGGCCGGGTGAGGCGATGGGGATCGCCACCGGCGGGGTCGTCCCGGAAGGGGCCGACGCCGTGATCCCGCTCGAGCTCGTCGTCGACCACGGTCACCGGATCGACGTCGCGGAAGCACCGGCGGCCGGCGCGAACGTCCGCGGTGTCGGCGGGGACGTCTCGGCCGGCGCTGTGGTCCTGGAGGCGGGAACCACCCTCGGGCCCGCCCAGGTCGCCGCGCTCGCGGCCGCCGGCGTCGCCGAGGTGGAGTGCGCGAGGCGACCGTCGGTCGCGGTGCTCGCGACGGGGAGCGAGCTGCGCCCGCCCGGCGCGCCGCTCGTGCCCGGTGAGATCTACGAATCGAACGGCGTGATGCT
>JAOUEK010000233.1 GCA_029858755.1 Thermoleophilia bacterium | reverse complement strand
TGCAGATCTCCGTCCGCGACGATCCCTGGTCTTCCCGCAGGGCGGTGATCTGCGGGGGCAGATCCCCGCCCGCGAGGATCCCTGAAGGCGTCCGCTTCGCGGCCGCGTGTGTCTGGCACCGGGCTGCGTGCTGGTTCGCGGTGGGCGATGTGTGGGGTGCAGATCTCCGCCCGCGACGATCCCTGAGGGCGTCCGCTTCGCGGCCGCGTGTGTCTGCGTCAGCCCCCGGTCGCCGGCGGACGCAGGTCGAGCACGCGCCCGAGTGCGCTGAGCACGAGGGCGTGCCTGAGCGCGCCCTCGGCCACAAGACGCGGCACGTCGTCGAGGGGCACGGTCTCGACCGTGATGTCCTCACCAGCGTCGAGGTCGACCCCGCCGGTGAACGTCGCCTCGCCCGCGAGCCAGTGGTGGCAGTTGTTGTCGAGGAAGGCGGGGTTGGGGGCGGTCACGCCGAGGTACGACCAGTCGCCCGACGTGTAGCCCGTCTCCTCGCGGAGCTCGCGCCGCGCCGCCTCGAGGTGGCTCTCGCCCTGGTCGACGATCCCGGCCGGGATCTCGAGCTCCACCGCGGCCGTCCCGAAGCGGAACTGCCTGACGCAGACGAGCCTCCGCTCCGGCGTCACGGCGACCACGTTGACCCAGTCGGGCGCCTCCAGCACGAGCCGCTGCAACACCTGGCCGGTGCGCGGGTTGCGCATCCCGTCGACCCGCGGGCGGAAGAGCGGCAGCTCCTCGACGTGCTCGCTCGTGACACGCTCCCACGGGACCGGCGCGGGAGTGTCTCCGGTGCGGACTGTCCCGCGCGGCGAAGCGCCGATCGGCCGAGTCATCGGGCGATCGTACTGACGCACCGCGGTCCGGGCCGGCAACTGTCCCCCCATCGGGCTGTACCGCACGTCGGCGTCACCGCGTGATCGTGCTGCCGGGTCCAGGCCTCGGCTGCCGCTCCCGCGTCACGCTCGCGTATGCTTCCGCCACCGGGGCGAGGAGACCGCCCGGGCCGGCTCGACACCGACCCAACCGATGCTCGATCTCCTCCCCGACATCCTGCGGTGCCCGCTCGACGATCTCCTCGCCGAGGCTCGCCGCGTGCGGGACGCCCGCCGGCGCGCGGGTCTCGTCACCTACTCGCCCAAGGTCTTCGTCCCCCTGACCACGCTCTGCCGCGACGTCTGCGGCTACTGCACGTTCGCCCGGCCGCCACGCCGCGGGGAGCGCGCCTACATGACAGAGGAGGAGGTGCTCGCGGTCGCCCGCGCAGGAGCCGCGGCGGGGTGCACGGAGGCGCTGTTCACGCTCGGCGACAAGCCGGAGCGCCGCTACCGCGTGGCCAGGGACGAGCTGGCCGCGCTCGGCTGCGCCTCCACCGTCGAGTACCTGGAGCGCTGCGCGCGGCTCGTGCTCGACGAGACCGGGCTGCTCCCTCATCTCAACCCCGGGGTGATGACGCGCGAGGAGCTGGAGCTGTTGCGCCCGGTCTCGGCCTCGATGGGCCTGATGCTGGAGACCGTCGCCGGGCGGCTGGGCCGGCGCGGCGGGCCGCACTGGGCCTCACCGGACAAGGTGCCCGCGCGCCGCCTGGAGACGATCCGCCTCGCCGGCGAGCTCCGGATCCCGTTCACGAGCGGCATCCTCGTCGGCATCGGCGAAACCCGGGAGGAGCGGCTCGAGTCGCTCCTCGCCCTCCGCCGGCTCGCCGAGGAGCACGGCCACCTCGGGGAGGTGATCGTTCAGAACTTCCGCGCGAAGCCCGGCACGCGCATGGCCGGCGATCGAGACGCGCCGCTCGAGGAGCATCTCTGGTCGATCGCCGCCGCTCGGCTGCTGCTGCCGCCGCAGGTGCACGTGCAGGCGCCGCCCAACCTCGCCTACGACGACTTCCCCACGCTGCTCGACGCCGGCATCGACGACTGGGGCGGCGTCTCCCCGGTCACGATCGACCACGTCAATCCGGAGGCGCCGTGGCCCGAGCTCGAGCGCCTGCGGCAGGGGACGGAGGCCAGGTGCCTCACGCTCGTGCCCAGGTTGCCCCTCTACCCGGAGCACGTCGCCGAGCTCGAGGTGTGGGTCGACCCCGCCGTGCAGCCGGCCGTGCACCGCGCCGCCGACGCGCAGGGCTTCGCGCGCGAGGACCGCTGGGCGCCCGGCGAGCCCGGCACCGTCCCCTTCCTCGTCCGCCGCGACGCCGTGCCGCTGACGCTCACGGGCCGGGAGCTGGGCGAGGACGAGCTAGTGCGCCTGCTCGAGGCGCGCGGGCGCGAGAGGCAGCGCGTCTTCGCCAGCGCCGACCGGCTCCGCCGTGAGCTGTGCGGCGACGAGGTGACGTACGTCGTCACGCGCAACGTCCAGTACACGAACGTCTGCTACTTCCGCTGCGGCTTCTGCGCCTTCTCCAAGGGCAAGCTGGCGGAGAACCTCCGCGGCCCCGCCTACCTCGTCCCGCTGGAGGAGATCGTGAGGCGCGCCGCGGAGGCCTGGGATCGCGGCGCAACCGAGATCTGCCTGCAGGGCGGGATCCACCCGGCCTTCACGGGCGACACGTACGCCGAGATCGTCGAGGCGATCCGCGGGGCCGTGCCGGGCCTCCACGTGCACGCCTTCTCCGCGCTCGAGATCTGGCAGGGCGCCGCCACCCTCGGCGTCCCGCTCGACGCATACCTGGCTCGCCTCCGCGGCCTGGGGCTCGGCTCGCTCCCGGGCACCGCCGCCGAGATCCTCGACGACGGCGTGCGAGCCGTGATCTGTCCCGACAAGGTGACCACCTCGCAGTGGCTGGACGTTCACGGGACGGCGCACGCGGTCGGCCTGCGCTCGAACGTGACGATGATGTTCGGGCACGTCGACGGCCCGCGCAGCTGGGCGCGCCACCTGCTCCGCGCGCGCGAGCAGCAGCTGCGCTCGGGCGGCTTCACCGAGCTCGTGCCGCTCCCCTTCGTGCCCATGGAGGCGCCGATCTACCTCCAGGGCCGCGCCCGGCGCGGCCCGACCTTCGGCGAGGCGCTCCTCGTTCACGCGGTCGCGCGGCTCGCGCTCCACCCGGTGATCACGAACGTCCAGGCGTCGTGGGTGAAGCTCGGGCCCGACGGCGTGAGACAGGCGCTCGCGGCGGGCGTCAACGACCTCGGCGGGACGCTGATGAACGAGTCGATCTCGCGTGCGGCGGGATCGGAGTGGGGGCAGGAGCTGGCGCCGGCCGAGATGGAGGCGCTGATCCGGTCGGCCGGCCGGGTGCCCCGCCAGCGGACGACGCTCTACGGCGAGCCCCCACCGGAGCAGGTGCGACGCTCCTTCACCGCCGAGCCGCTCGCGGAGCCGCGCAACCCGCCCGTGCGCGACGCCGGCCTCAGCGTCCCGCCGCGACTGTTGCGGCCCGCGATGCTCGCCGGATTCGCCGAAGCTCAGTAGTTCCCAACGCGTCGTTACGGCGTGTCTCCCGATGGGCGGCGCACACGTCGGCCTCAGCATGCGGGGCGTGAGGAAGTGGATCGTGCTCGGGGTGGCGGGGGTGGTCGCCGCGTTGTTGCTCGCGCAGCTCGTGCCGTACGGGCGCGCCCACGACAACCCCGCGGTCTCGCAGTCGGTGACCTGGGACTCTCCCCGCACCGAGCAGCTGGCGCGTGGCGCCTGCCTCGACTGCCACTCCAACGAGACGGTCTGGCCCTGGTACTCGAATGTCGCGCCGGTCTCGTGGCTCGTCCAGGGCGATGTGGACGGGGGCCGGGAGCGCCTCAACTTCAGCGAGTGGGACCGCCCGCAGGGGGCCGATGCGGCAGAGATCGTCGAGGCCGTCCGCGAGGGCGGCATGCCGCCGTTCCAGTACGAGCCGCTGCACTCGGGGGGCCGGCTCTCGAGCGCCGAGCTTGACCAACTCGTCACGGGGCTGCAGCGGACGCTGACGGCGGATCCGCCGCCGGCCGGCTCGAGCGGATCCGGGGACTAGGCCCCCCGGCTCGCACGCCGCAGCAGGAGCGGCAGCGTGAGGGCCCACGTGACCGAGCGCACCCGCGAGCGGCCGAGTGCGCGCCGGAGCTGGGTCGTGGCGTCCGGGCCGTGGACGCCCTCGCCGTGACCGACGAGCAGGTGCTCGGGCTCGAAGCGGGCGAGCGCGCGCGGAGGGAAGAGCTTGAGGAGGCCGTGGACACCGACGCGGTCGTCGCCCACCGGGAAGAACGGGTTCGTGCCGAGGGCCTCGGCGACGGCGAGCGTCCGGGTGGCGGGCCACCAGAGGGCGACCTCTTGCCAGCGCCGCCGGCGCACGACGTCGACGATCTCGAACGGCGAGTCGGGGACGGACGCCGGCGCAACGAGGTGCGGGACGGCGAAGCGCTCTGCCAGCGCCGTGCAGTCGCGGTTGTGCCGGTCGAGCAGCTGCAGCACCGCGCTCGGGGCGCCGAGGCCTGCGGCGCGCTCGATCGCGTCGGGCCAGTCGACGGGATCGACGAGCCACAGGCGACCGTCGTCGACGAGCGCGTGGCTCGTGCGGGTGGCCGGCT
>JAOUEK010000232.1 GCA_029858755.1 Thermoleophilia bacterium | reverse complement strand
AGCTGCCGATCGCGGAGGTCGAGGCCGTGACCGTCGCCGACCTCGCCCGGGCGGCGGCGTGAGCATCCTCGGCGCAGGCTCCGCGAGCGGCCGCTTCAGGGGTTGTCGCGGTCGTGGGCCTGCCACTGCGGGCCCGCGATCTGCGAGGCTGGGGAAGCGGCGGGTGGTGTCGTTCGTTGGCATCGGCCGCGTGAGCGGCCGCTTCAGGGGTTGTCGCGGTCGTGGGCCTGCCCCTGCGGGCCCGCGATCTGCGAGGCTGGGGAAGCGGCGGGTGGTGTCGTTCGTTGGCATCGGCCGCGTGAGCGGCCGCTTAAGGGGTTGTCGCGGTCGTGGGCCTGCCCCTGCAGGCCCAGGATCTGCGAGGAAGACGTGACCCGCGCCGACGGCCGCCGCGCCGACGAGCTGCGGCCGCTCGACGTGCAGCCGGACTTCCTCGAGCAGCCGCACGGGTCGGTGCTCTACGCGCAGGGCCGCACCGTCGTCCTCTGTACCGCGACCGTCGAGGAGGACGTGCCGCGGTGGCTGCGCGGGCAGGGGAAAGGTTGGATGACTGCCGAGTACGCGATGCTCCCGGCCTCGACCGGCGAGCGGACGCCGCGGGCGGTGAGCCGCGGCCGGCCCGACGGCCGCACCGTCGAGATCCAGCGTCTCGTCGGCCGCTCGCTCCGTGCCGTCTGCGACTTCAAGGCGCTCGGCTCGCGGACGCTCTGGCTCGACTGCGACGTGCTGCAGGCGGACGGTGGCACCCGCTGCGCCGCGATCACCGGCGCGTACATCGCCGCTTTCCGCGCGCTCGACCGGTTCGGCCTCGCGAAGGCCCTCCGCGGCTCGGTCGCCGCGGTGTCGGTGGGGATCGTCGACGGCGAGCCGCTGCTCGACCTCGACTACTCGGAGGACTCGCGTGCCGACACGGACATGAACGTCGTGCTCACTGGCGACGGGCTGCTCGTCGAGGTGCAGGCGTCGGCCGAGCGGGACGCGTTCCCGCGCGAGCTGCTCGACCGCATGCTCGACCTCGCGGCCCGCGGGATCGTCGAGCTCGACGCGGCGCAGCGGGCCGCGGCGGACGCGCCGCCGCTCGGTGGCTGACCCGGCGCCGCCACGCGCGCGGGCGGTGCTCGCCTCGGGGAACCCCCACAAGCTGGCCGAGCTCGGGGCCGCGCTGCCGGAGTGGGAGCTCGAGCTCTTGCCGCGGGGCGACTACCCGCCCGAGGCCGGCGCCACCTACGAGGAGAACGCACGCGGCAAGGCGCGGTTCGGGCGCCTGCACGCCGACCCCGGCACCTGGGTGATCGGTGAGGACTCCGGCATCGAGGCCGCGGCGCTCGGTGGACGGCCGGGCGTGGCCTCCGCCCGCTGGGCCGACGACGGCGTCGCGCGTCTCCAGCACGAGCTCGCGGGAGTCGGCGACCGCCGCGCCCGCTACGTCTGCGTGATGGTGGCGATCGACCCCGCCGGGCGGGAGCTCGTGGTCACGGGCACGCTCGAGGGCGCGATCTCGACGGGCCCGCCACGGGGTGACGAGGGATTCGGCTACGACCCTGTCTTCGTCCCTGACGGCGAGTCGCTGACGGTGGCGGAGCTCGGGAACGCGTGGAAGCTTGAGCACTCCCACCGTGCCCGCGCGGCCGCCGCGCTGGCCTCGGCGGTCCGGGAGCGAGGGGGCTGAAGCGCTCGGCTACCCGGCCGCGGCCCTGTCGCCGCGATGGTGGAGGCACCAGTTGAGCTCGTGGCAGAACACGACGATCACGGCGAGCACGATCACCAAGACAGGGTAGGACGACGACGCTCTGCTAGCGTCGCCGAGATGGACGCGCAGGCGGCGGTCGACGAGCTCGCGCTCCTCTCCACTCAGGTCGTGGAGGCGGTGGTCGTCGCCGGCGACGACGTCGCCGGCGCCACCACGACGGGCGACCGAGCCGCCGAGCTGGCGCTCGTCGGCCGCGAGCTGCTGCAGGCCGCGGGCGGAGTCACCGCCGACGGGGCGGGCGTCGAGCGCGTCGAGATCTCGCTCGACTCGGGCGGCGTGCTCGTCGTCCGCGACGGCGAGCGCCTGATCGTGGCGACGACGGTGCCCGACGCGACGCCCGGCCTCGTGCTCTACGACCTCCGCACCGCGCTCCGCCGGTCGGCGCTCCCCGAGCGGAAGCGCCCGCCGCGTCGTCGTGCCCGCCGGGAGCAGCGCGATGCGTAGGCTGCTGGCGGCCGGAGCGGTGGCGGCGCTCGGGGCTCACGCCCTCCGGAGGAGGGCGAGGGGCGCGTCGGCGACCGTCGTCGTGGGGCTGGACGACGGGTCTGCGATCGCCCTCGACCGGGCGTCGCCCGCGCGCGACCGGCTGCTCACCCTCGCCCGCATCGCGCTCGCGCGATGAGCGGCGCAGGCGCGGACGCCGAGCGGGGGGCGCTCGGGGAGCGGCTCGTCGAGGCGGCGCTGCTCGAGGGCGACTTCCTCCTCCGCTCGGGGCGGCGGTCGCGCTACTACCTCGACAAGTACCGCTTCGAGACGCAGCCGGAGCTGCTCAGGGCGCTCGGCGACCGCCTCGCCGCGGCCGCAGCGGCCGTCGAGCCCGAGGCGGCACGGCTCGCCGGGCCGGCGCTCGGCGCGGTCGCGTTGGCCGCTTCGGCAGCCATGGCGTCCGGGCTGCCCTTCATCATCGTGCGCGGTGAAACCAAGGAATACGGCACCGGGCGCCGGATCGAGGGCCCCTTCGAGAGCGGTGAGGTCGTGTGCCTCGTCGAGGACGTCGTCACGTCGGGCGGCGCCCTCGCCGAGGCGGTGGCCGCCGTTCGCGAGGCCGGGCTCGTCGTCCGGCATGCGCTCTGCGTCGTCGACCGTGAGGAGGGAGGGGCCGACGCGCTCGCGCGGATCGGCGTCCGGCTGCACGCCCTCTATCGGGCGAGCGAGCTTCTCGCGGTGCGAGCGGGCACCGACAATCCGCGTGGTTGAGCCACATCCGCCGGCTTGGTACGGTGCCGGCGGCCGAGATCAGACCCCCGACCAGGAGGAGATGTCGTGACCAAGCAGGACTTCGTGGATGCCGTCGCCGGCAGGGCGAACCTGACCAAGCGTGATGCGGGGGCCGCGGTCGACGCGTTCCTCGACGTCGTCACGAGCACGTTGCAGGGCGGCGACTCGGTGACCTTCACCGGATTCGGCAAGTTCCACACCACGCGCCGTGCGGCGCGGATGGGCGTCAACCCGCGGACGGGTGCGCCGGTGCACATCGCGGCTGCCACCGTGCCGAAGTTCTCGGCCGGCTCGCAGCTGAAGAAGGCCGTCAACTAGCGGCTTCGCAGGTTCTGGCCCGAGGGTCGCCCTGCGGGGCGGCCCTCGGCGTTTCCACAGCCCGGGATATCCCTTGTCAGGCGAACATGTGTTCGCATAGACTGGACGGCGTGCAGCTCTCCTTCGACGCCGCCGACCGTCTCGTCGACCTTGTCCGGGCCCGCCGTGGCGCCATCGCCGCAGAAGAGGCGGCGTGCACGCTCTTCGCGCTCTCGGGCGCGTCGACGCCCATCGCCCGCGCCCTGCTCGAGGACGTCGTCGAGGGCGACGGCCGCCTCGCCTGGCGGGGTGGCGGCCGGGTCGGGTTGCACGAGCCCGAGCGCGAGACGGCGCTCGAGGCGGCCGAGCTCGTCGTCTTCGACCTCGAGACGACGGGGCTGCGTGCCGGGAGCTCGCGCATCTGCGAGATCGGCGCCCAGCGCGTGGCCTCTCTCGAGCTCGGCGAGGCGTTCGAGACCCTCGTCGACCCCGGCGTGCCCCTGCCGCCGGCGATCTCGGCGCTCACCGGGATCCAGCCCGCGTCGCTGCGGGGTGCCCCGAGCGTGGAGCTCGCGGTGCGGCGGTTCCTCGACTTCGCCGGCGACGCGGTCCTCGTCGCGCACAATGCCCGCTTCGACCTCTCCTTTCTCGACCGGGAGGTGCAGCGCCTCACCGGCTGCCGGGTTGCGGCGCCCGTCGTGGACACCGTCTGGCTCGCGCGCCGCCTCCTCGACGGCCGCGTGCGACGGGTCGGGCTGGCGTCGCTCGCGCACTTCTTCGGCGTCGCCTCCGAGCCGTGCCACCGGGCGCTCCCCGATGCCCGGGCCACCGCCGAGATCCTCGTGCTCCTGATCGGGTTGGCGCAGGAGCGGGGTGCGACGACCGTCGCCGACCTGCTCGAGCTCTCTGCCCCGCGGGCCCGGCGCCTGCACGTGAAGCGGTCGCTCGTCGCGGGCGCCCCGCGCGGCCCCGGCGTCTACACGTTCCGCGACCGACACGAGCAGGCGCTCTACGTCGGCCGGGCCCGCGATCTCCGGCTCCGTCTGCGCTCGTACTTCTCGGGTGCGCGCCAGCGGCCGGCAGTGGAGGCGGCACTCGCCGCCCTCGACAGGGTGGAGTGGGAGCGGACGGGGTCCGAGCTGGAGGCCGCGCTGCTCGAGCTCCGCCGTCTCCGCGAGCTGCGACCTCCCGCCAACGCGCGCGGCGTCAGGCCCGACCGGCAGCTCTACCTGCGCC
>JAOUEK010000231.1 GCA_029858755.1 Thermoleophilia bacterium | reverse complement strand
ATCAGCTCCTCGACGTAGAGGACGTCACGGTACGCGGGGTTCTTCGTCGACGTCGACGCCCACAGGCAGCGCTGTGGCCTGGCGCCCTTCCCGGCCAGGTAGGCCCAGCGCTCGCCGGCGAACGCGTCCCGCCAGTGCGCGTACGCGAGCTTCGCGTTCGCCACGGCCAGGCGACCGGAGAGGTCGGGGCGGCCGACCTCCTCGAGACGCGCGTCCGTCTCGGTGTCGACGCGCGAGACGAAGAAGCTCGCAACCGAGGAGACAGCGCCCGGGTCGCCTCCGGCGGCGACCAGCCGCTCGACCCCGCGCAGGTATGCCTCGGCCACGGCCGCGTAGCGCTCCAGCGAGAAGATCAGCGTGACGTTGATCGAGCGTCCCTTGGCGATGCAGTCCTCGATCGCGCCGAGGCCCGGCTCGGTGGCGGGGATCTTCACGTACAGGTTCGGCCGCTCGACCTCGGCGTGCAGTCGCATCGCCTGCGCGTACGTCGCCTCGCGGTCGTAGGCGAGCGTCGGATCGACCTCCAGCGAGACGTAGCCGTCGACGCCGGCCGTCCGCTCCCACGTGTGCCGGAGGACGTCGCACGCGCCGCGGATGTCGTCCCGCGCGAGCGCGAAGAAGAGCTCCACGGGATCTGCGAGCCCGGGGGCGAGCTCGGCGATCTGGGCGTCGTAGAGGTCGCCCTCGGCGAGCGCCTTCTGGAAGATCGTGGGGTTCGAGGTGACGCCGGCCACCGCGTCGTCTTCGATCAGGCGCGCCAGCTCGCCCGACGCGAGCAGCTCCCGCGAGAGCGTGTCGGCCCAGACGCTGACGCCGCGCCGGCTCAGCTCGTGCAGTTGCGAGGCAGTCACAGGCACCTCCTTCGTTCCGACACGGTCCCGCGGCTCACCCTACCCTGGCGAGCACGCCCTGCGCCGCCGCCGCCACGACCTCGGCCGTCAGCCCGAGCTCCTCGAAGATGCGCTCCGCTGGGGCGCTCGCGCCGTACCGGTCGATCCCCAGTGAGACGCCGCGGGGCCCGACCCACCGCTCCCAGCCGAAGGTGATCCCCGCCTCCACCGACACGCGCGCCTCCACCGACGGCGGCAGCACCTCGTCCCGGAGCTCCCGCGGCTGGTCCTCGAAGAGCTCCCAGCAGGGCATCGAGACGACGCGGGCGTTCGCGTCGAGGGAGCGAGCCGCCTCGAGCGCGACGTGGAGCTCGGACCCCGTCGCGAGCAGGATCACCTCGGGCTCGCCGCTCCCCGCCTGCCAGAGCGTGTACGCACCCTGCAACGCCCCCTCTGCGGGGGCCACGTCGGACCGGTCGAGCGTCGGGAGCTTCTGGCGCGTGAGCGCGAGCGCGACGGGGCCGTCGGCGCGCTCCAGCGCGATGCGCCACGCGACCGACGTCTCGTTGGCGTCCCCGGGGCGTACGTACCAGAGGTTCGGGATCGCCCGCAGCGCCATGTGGTGCTCCACGGGCTGGTGCGTGGGCCCGTCCTCGCCGACGCCGATCGAGTCGTGCGTCCACACCCACGCCACCGGCAACCCCATCAGGGCCGAGAGCCGCACCGCCGGGCGCATGTAGTCGGAGAAGATCAGGAACGTCGACCCGTAGGGGCGCAGCATCGCCGGCTCGAGCGCGATCCCGTTGACGATCGCCCCCATCGCGTGCTCGCGGATGCCGAAGGCGACGTTGCGGCCGGCATGCGCGGCGGCGAAGAGGCCGCCGCCCTCGAACTCGGTCTTCGTCGACTCGCCGAGGTCGGCCGCGCCGCCGATCATCGTCGGCGCGAAGGGCGCGATCGCCTGCATCACGGAACGCCCGGCATCGCGAGTCGCCACGGCCTCGCCGGCGCCGAACGAGGGCAGCGCCTCGCGCCAGCCGTCGCGGGGCACACGGACGAGGTCGCGCTCTCGCTCGGCCGCCAGCTCCGGGTGCGCCTCCGCCCAGGCGCGACACCGCTCGTCCCAGTCGCGCTGCGCCTCGGCGCCGCGCTCCCGCACCACCGCCATGTGCTCCCGCACCTCGGCGGGCACGACGAACGATGCGTCGGGGTCGAGCCCCATCGCCTCCTTCGCCGCCCTCACCTCTGCCTCCCCGAGCGGCGCGCCGTGCGCTTTCGAGGTGTCGATCGCATTCGGGGCGGGGTACGCGATGTGGCTGCGCACCACGATCAGGGAGGGCCGATGCGCCTCGGAGCGGGCCTCGTCGAAGGCGGCGGCGAGGGCGCCGACGTCCTCGGAGTCGTCGACGCGGAGGACGTGCCAGCCGTAGGCGGCGAAGCGCGCGCCCTTGTCCTCGGTGTCGAACGAGATCGTGGTCGAGCCGTCGATCGTGATGCGGTTGTCGTCGTAGACGTAGACCAGGCGGCCGAGACCGAGGTGCCCCGCGATCGACGCCGCCTCCTGCGACACGCCTTCCATCAGGTCGCCGTCGGAGCAGATCGCGTAGACCCACGAGTCGACGAGCTCGTGACGGGGACGGTTGTAGCGGTCGGCGAGGAAGCGCTGCGCGATCGCCACACCGACGCCGTTGGCGAAGCCCTGGCCCAGCGGCCCGGTGGTCGTCTCCACACCGGGCGTGTGGCCGAGCTCGGGGTGACCCGGCGTCCGCGAGCCCCACTGCCTGAACTGCTGCAGGTCGTCGAGGCCGAGGTCGTAGCCGGAGAGGTGCAGGGCCGCGTACTGGAGGATGCAGGCGTGCCCGGCCGAGAGGATGAAGCGGTCGCGGCCCGGCCACGCGGGGTCGGCGGGGTTGTGCCGCATCACGTCCCGGTAGAGGAGATAGGCGACCGGGGCGAGCGCCATCGCCGTGCCCGGATGACCGGCGTTCGCGCGCTGCACGGCGTCCATCGCGAGCGCGCGGATCGTGTCGATGGTCAGTCGGCGCGGGTCGGCGCTCACGTCGGTGAACCATAGAGGGCGGGCGTCGGTCAACGACTCGCCTACCCTACGGCGATGGCCGTGCTCGTCGGTTCGAGCCTCCGTGTGGAGATCGTCGGCACCCCGCTCTTCGACGGGGTCTCGTTCACGCTGCGGCGGCGCGACCGGCTCGCGCTCGCGGGCGCCAACGGCGCCGGCAAGACCACGTTGCTGCGAACGCTCGTGGGGGAGGTGTCGCTCGCCGGGGGCGAGCTCGCCTTCGCGAAGGGGACGCGCGTCGCCCTCCACGACCAGCGGCCTCCCCGGGGGCGTGGCCTCACGCTGCGCGAGTACGCGCTCTCGGGCGCCGCCGACCTGGCGGCGATCGAGGGCGAGCTGCGCGCGCTCGAGCAGGCGATGGCCGGGGGGACGCACGACCCGGCGACGATGCGCCGCTACGCGGACGCCCAGGCGAGGCTCGAGCATGCAGGCGGCTGGGCGTGGCGCGAGCGCGCGGCGTCCGCGCTGCGCGGGCTCGGCTTCTCCGACGACGACCTCGGGCGTCCGCTCGACACCTTCTCGGGCGGTGAGCTGACGCGCGCCTCGCTGGCCCGGGCGCTCGCGGGCGACCCCGACCTGCTGCTGCTCGACGAGCCGACCAACCACCTCGACGTGGAGAGCCTGGAGTGGCTCGAGCGGGAGCTCGTCGCGCTCGACGCCGCAGTGGTGCTCGTCGCCCACGACCGCTGGTTCCTCGAGGCGGTGACGACGGCGGTGCTCGAGCTGGGCGGCCCGAAGCCGTTCTTCTTCGACGGCCCGTGGCACGAATGGCGCCGCGAGAAGGCCGCGCGCGCCGCCGCGGCAGCCACCACCGTGGAGCGCGTGGAAGACGACATCGAGCGGCTCGAGCGGTTCGTGGCGCGCTTCCGCTACAAGAAGTCGAAGGCGAAGCAGGCGCAGGCGAAGCTGACGCAGATCGCCAGGCTGGAGAAGGAGCGCCGATCCGCCGCCGAGGAGCTGACCGCGCTCACGAAGCGGCGGCGGACGCTCGGCTTCGACTTCCTGAAGCCACCGCGCAGCGGCCGCGTCGTGCTGCAGGCGGAGGGGATCGACGTGTCGGCGGGGGAGAAGCAGCTGCTGCGCGAGTCGACGCTCGTGCTGGAGCGGGGCGAGCACGTCGCGCTGGTCGGCCCGAACGGCTCGGGGAAGACGACGCTGCTCGAGGTGCTGCTCGGGGCCCGGGAGGCCGACCGTGGCTCGATCCGCCTGGGGCACGGCGTCGTCCCAGCCTACTTCTCGCAGCACGACGTGGAGCTGCCCGAGCGCGGGAGCGTGCTCGACGCCGCGGTGGCCGCGACCCGGCTGCCGCGACCTCAGGCGCAGACGCTCCTCGGCCGCTTCCTCTTCTCGGGCTGGGAGACCCACGAGAAGCCCGTGTCGGTGCTCTCCGGCGGAGAGCGGCGACGCCTGGCATTGGCGCTGTTGGTGGCGTCGGGCGCGAACCTGCTCGTCCTCGACGAGCCCACGAACCACCTCGACCTCGAGAGCCGCGAGGCGCTCGAGGCTGCGCTGGAGGCGTTCCCCGGCACCGTCCTGCTCGTCTCCCACGACCGGGCCGTGCTCGACGCGGTGCCGGACCGCATCGTGGCGATCGAGGACGGGGCCCTGCGCTCCTACGAGGGC
>JAOUEK010000230.1 GCA_029858755.1 Thermoleophilia bacterium | reverse complement strand
ACAACTCATCTAGGCACGGCGGCGAGACCGCGCTACCCTGAGCGGTCTGCGGCGTCCCCCGTTCGAGGGAGCAGCCGCCGTGCCTTACCCGTTCGTCGCCAGCCCCAACGTCACCCACACCGAAGGCCGCGCGATCGACGTCGTGGTGATGCACACGATGGAGGCCGCCGAGCGCCTGGATACCGCCGAGGTGGTCGCGCGCTGGTTCGCCCGGCCCGACGCCGAGGTCTCGGCGCACTACTGCGTCGACGCCGACTCGATCGTCCAGTGCGTGCGCGAGCAGGACATCGCCTGGCACGCGCGCGGCGGGAACGACCACTCGATCGGCATCGAGCTGGCCGGCTACGCGGGCCAGGGGCCGAAGGGGTGGGACGACGACTACAGCTGGGCGGTGCTGGAGCGGGCCTCCGCCCTCGTCGCCGACCTCTGCCGTCGCCACGACGTGCCCGTGCGTCGGCTGCGGGCGGATGACCTGAGGGCGCGCCGCCGCGGGTTGGCGGGGCACGCAGACGTGAGCGCGGCGTTCGGGAGGAGCACGCACTGGGATCCCGGCCCCGACTTCCCGTGGCGCCGCTTCCTGCGGCTGATCCGGATGCGGCTAGCCCTGGCGAGCGACGTCGTCGAGCGCAGCGCGCAGCCCTGAGGCGATCTCGTCCACGCCGGAGCGGTCGATCACGAGCGGCGGCGACACCTGCAGCCCGCCGCCGACGAGCGTCCGCGTGAGCACGCCGTGGTCGCGCGCGACGAGCGTGACGCGATCGGTGAGACCGGGGTCGTCGGCGAGGGCGGACTCGTCGACCTGCACCGCTGCGACCGCGCCCAGGCCGGCCCGCACCTCGGAGACGAGCTGATGCTCGACGAGGGGGCCGAGGGCGTCCGCGAGCTCGTGCTCGAGCTCGAGCGCGCGCCCGAGCAGGCCCTCACGCTCCAGGATGTCGAGGTTCGGGTGCGCCGCGGCGGCAGCGGTGGCGTGGCCGGAGTAGGTGTAGCCGTGGCGCCACACGCCGGAGCCCTCGCCCCAGAACGCGTCGCGCAGGCGGGGGCCCGCGATCACCCCGCCGAGCGGGACGTAGCCGGACGTGATCCCTTTCGCGAACGTGATCGCGTCCGGCTCCAGCCCGAAGCGGCTCGACGCGAACCAGTCGCCGACGCGGCCGAAGCCGCAGATCACCTCGTCCACCACGAAGAGCACGCCGCGCTCGCGGCAGACGCGCTGCACGGCCTGCAGGTACCCCTCGGGCGGCAGCAACACGCCGCCGGCGCCGATGATCGGCTCGCAGAAGAAGGCCGCCACGCGCTCGGCTCCGATCTCGTCGATCGCGTCCGCGAGCGCCTCGGCGGACTCCCACGGGACGCGGATGGTGTCGCCGACCAGCGGGCCGACGCCCGCCCTGAAGACGTCGCTGCCGACGATGCTCGTCCCGTAGCCGGCGAGCCCGTGGTAGCAGCGCTCCCGCGTCACGATCACCGTGCGCTCCGGCTCGCCGATCAGGCTCCAGTACCGGCGCGCCATCTTCACCGCGGTCTCCACGGACTCGCCCCCGCCGGACGCGAAGAAGACCACGCCGTCCTCGATCGGCGAGAGCGCGGCGACGCGCTCGGCGAGGCGCGAGGTCGCCTCCGTGGAGACGTCGCCGTAGTGCGAGTACGCGTGCAGCCGCCGCATCTGCGCGGCGGCCGCGTCGACGATCTCGTCGCGGCCGTAGCCGACGTTCGCGTACCAGAGCCCCGCGGTCGCGTCGATGTAGCGGCGCCCGTCGGTGTCCCAGACGTGCGCGCGCTCGCCGCGGTCGAGCCAGAGCTCGCCGCTGCGGGCGACCGCGTGCATGTCGGCGACGGGGTGCCAGAACCGCGTGCTCACCCGAGCAGCGTACTCCCGTGGTGCCCGGACCACGCCTTGTAACTGATCGTCACAAGGGCGCGAGGCGGCGTCGGGTCAGCGGCGGCCGGTCAGTGAGCCGCGGCCGGGGTCGAGACGGGCGCCCGGGCACGCGCCCCAGAAGCCCCGGTCGGCGGCACGGGCGCGGCGAGCCGCGTCGAGCAGCTCGTCGGCGTAGCGGCCGCGGTCGCCCCGGAAGAAGTAGGGCGCCGCCGCCCCCTCGCGGACGAGCTCCAGGTTGACGTTCTCGCCGTCGACGAGCACGTAGCGCAGCAGGCGGTCGTAGACGTCGACGTCGTCGAGCCGCGGGTCACGCTCCAGCTCGACCAGGGTGCCCCGGGGGGCGAGCCGGACGAGCGCCGCCGTCGCCTCGCGCCCGTAGCACTCGTCGGCGGCTTCGGGTGCGTCGATCTGGACGAGTCGGATCGTGCGGCCGTCGTCGAGCGTCAACGTGTCGCCGTCGCCGACGACCCGCACCACGCCCGAGTCGACGCCCGCCGGCGGCTGCACCCGCGACGACTCGCACCCCGAGCCGGCGAGCAGGACGGCGAGCGCGGCGAGGGCGAGGATCAGTCGGTGGGGACCCACACGAGCCGCGTCTCGAGCACCCGGATGTCCGCGGCTTCCGCCCGGATCGCGATCGTCTCGACCTCTGCGGCGCGCTCGCGCCAGCGCTCGTCGATCTCGGCCACCTCGTCGAGGATCTCCTGCTCGAGCTCGGCGAGGTCGTCCTGCACGTCCTGGGCCTTCTCCGCCGCCGCCGCCTTGCGCGCCGACGCTCGCGTGGACACGCCTCGCCGAGACGCAGCGCTCGACATCGCCGAGGCGATCGAGCGCGCACTGCGCCGCCCGCCGAGCAGCGCCCCGAGCACCGCGCCCGCCCCCGACACCAGCTCTGTCGCCTGGCGTGACCGCTGGTCGGTCTCGGCCTGCTCGATCCGTCGCTGCGCCTCCGCCAGCGCGCGGTCGAGCCGGTCGCGCTTGGCCTCGAGCCGGTCGCGGATCTTCGCCGCCTCCTCGTCCGCCGCTGCCTGTGCCGCGGCGTCGCAGCGGGCCGCGAAGTCGTCCGCGCTCTCGCCGGGACGGGAGACCAGCTTCAACGCGCGGTTGCGCTGGAGCTCCAGCGGGCGCGTGTCCACGAGCCTCGCGCGGACGTCGCGCTCGACCGACTTCCAGAACGCGGTCTCGCCCACGGACGCGGCGGGCAGCACGTAGGGCGCGGCGGCGGTCGGCTGGGGCCTGAAGTCACGGTCGTCGAAGTCCACGAGCCGCTCGGAGTCGAGGTCGAGCCCCTCGTCGAGGGGGCCGTACACCGCCTCCAGCTCCTCCTGCTCGTCGATCTTGGCGGCCGTGTCGTCGTAGCGGACGGAGATCCGGGCGGCGACGAACGCCTGCAGCCGGGCGCCCGCGGCGGCGGCACCGACCTGGTCGCCCCACGGCGCGGCCGGGTCGAGGTACGCGACGGGGACGCCCTCGGCCACCGGCGGCGCGACCGTGGTCTCGCCGAGAGCGGTCTCCGACTGCTCGGCGGGGGCGGAGGCGGAGGCCTCCGTACCGGTCGATGCCGGAGGAGGCGCCGGAGCCGGGGTCGGCCGCTCGACGTGCTCCATCAGCCTCGTCACCTCGTCGCGCGTGAGCGGGCCGCGGAGGTACGACATCGCCCAGCGGGTCGCGAGCAGCCGCGGTGGGCCGCCCTTGGCGGAGACGAGCAGGAACCGGCGCTTCTGCAGCGCGCCGATCGCCGTGTCGAGGGCGGCCACGTCGGTGTCCCCGGCGGCGGAGCGCAGGCCCTCCAGGACGCGCGCCTTGTCGTTCTCGGTCTGCAACCGCCCGACGAGCCACGTCCCTGCATTGGACATGGCCTTGTAGTCGAGGTCGACGGGGTTCTGCGTCGAGAGCACGAGCCCGACGCCGAAGGCTCGCCCCTGCTTGAGGATGGTGAGGATCGGCTTCTTGGCGGGCGGCGCGGCGGTGGGTGGCACGAACCCGAACACCTCGTCCATGTACGCGAGCACCCGCAGATCCGGTGTCCCGGGCTGTCCGCGCATCCAGGTCACGAGCTTGGAGAGGACGAGCGTGACCACGAACTGTCGCTCCTCCTCGCCGAGATGAGCGAGGTAGACGATCGCGCAGCGCGGCGAGCCGTCGTCCGCGAACAGGAGCGACTGCACGTCGAGGGGGGCGCCGGCGCTCCAGGCCGCGAACGACGGCGAGGCGACGAGCGCGTTGAGCCTGAACGCCAGCTCCGTCCGCTCTTTCGCTGGGAAGAACTGGTCGACGTCGAATACGCCGAGCTTGCGCAGCGGCGGCTCGGCGATCTCGCCGATCAACGTGCCCAGATCGAGGTCGCGCCCGGCGCGCCACGCGTGCTCGACGAGGTTTGCGAGCAGGACGTGCTCCTTGCTCGACAGCGGGTCGGCGGCGATGCCCACCAGCCCGAGCAGCCCGGTCACCGTCCCCTCGATCTCGTCCCGCAGCGTCTCCGCCTCGTCCTCCCACGAGGCAGCCGGCGCCCGGAGCGAGCCGACGACGTCGAGGGGCACGCCGGCCTCGGAGCCGGGCGTGTAGATGGTCACGTCGGCGGCGTCATGCAGCTGCTGCAGGCGCTCGGGAGCGATGCCCTGGGCCGCGAGCCCGTCGCGCCAGATCGTCGCCGTGCGCGCCGC
>JAOUEK010000229.1 GCA_029858755.1 Thermoleophilia bacterium | reverse complement strand
ATCGCCGCGGCGACCCGTTCGTGCGCGGTCGCGTCGAGCCGATCGGGCACGACCGCCGCATGGACCTGCACGCCGCGCGCAGCGTCGTGCGCCCCCACGACCGCGCAGCCGACGACACTCTCCTCCAGCAGGAGCTCGGCTTCGACGTCCTCGGGGTGCACGTTGAGGCCGCTCTGGAGCACGATCACGTCCTTGAGCCGTCCGCGGAGGCGAAGGAAGCCGTCGCGGTCGAGCTCGCCGACGTCACCCGTGCGGAACCAGCCGTCTGCCGTGAACGCCGCGCGGGTGGCCTCCTCGTCGCGCCAGTACCCGGGCGTCACGTTGGCTCCGCGCACGAGGATCTCACCCTCGTCGCCGATGCGGACGTGGACGCCCGGCACCGGACGGCCGACGCTCCCCGGGCGGCGAGCCGCGCGCGTGTTCGAGGCGATGCTCGGCGCACACTCGGTCGCCCCGTACCCCTCGAGCACGGTCACGCCCATCCGCTCCCATGCCGCTCCGACCTCGGGGTCGAGCGCCGCGCCTCCGCTGACGACGAGCTCGAGGTGTCCGCCCAGCTCACGGTGGACGCGACGGAAGAGGAGGCGCCGGGCCGGGAGCGGCAGGTGCGGCGCCAGGCGGTGCGCCGCCCGCCAGCTCGTGAGAGAGCCGCGGCGTCGAACCTCCTGCTCGATCCCCTCGAGCAGGAGCTCGAGCACCTGTGGCACGACCGCCATCGCCGTGACCTCGTGACGACGCAGCGTCTTCAGGATCACGGGCGACTGGCGGCTCGTCGTGTAGTGGACACTGGCGCCCACCGACAGGGGGAGGAAGAGGCCCGCGGTCTGCTCGAACATGTGCGAGAGGGGCAGGATCGAGAGCAGGCGAAAGTCCCGTGTCGGGAGCAGGGCAGCGTAGGCCGAGCGAACATTGGCGACGATGTTCCCGTGCGTGAGCACGACACCCTTGGGACTGGCGGTGGCGCCCGAGGTGAAGACGACCTCCGCGACGTCGTCGGCCCGCGCCGGTGGGGCTCGGTAGGAGCGCTCGGGCCCGACGGGGAGCGCCAGCAGGTCGAGCGTCGGGACGCCGGGGCAGTCAGCGAAGCCGCTGATCACGAGTGATGCCTCGGTTAGCTCCGCCACGCGGGCGAGGATCGCGGGGCTCGACTGGGGGTCGAGCGGCACGAGCACCAGCCGCCCGAGCAGCACGCCGAAGATGGCGGCAACGAGCTGTGGGCAGTTCGGGCCCCAGACGACCACACGCGCGCCCGGCTGGAGCCCACGGTCCTCGGCGAGGTGGGCTGCCAGTGCGCGGGCGACCACCAGCAGCTTGCGGTAGCTCCACGTGTCATCGCGCAACCCGGCGCGGATCGTGAGCGCGGCGCGCTCGCCGTGCTCGGCGGCCGACCGCTCCAGGAGGTCGACCAGTGTCTCCGTCCCTGGAGCCATCGGCGCGAGCAGCCCGTCTACCCCGCGCCCGGCCTGCCCGGCACGAGCGCCACGCGGCTCTCCACGGAGACGGTGACCGGGCCACGGGCGAGGAGCTTCAGCCCATCCACGTTGACGAGCTGCTCGAAGCCGGGCTCCTCGGGCCGCACTGTGAGCCTGCGCACGGTGGCCACGACTGCTCCATGGCGTTCCGGATCGTCGAGCACGGCCGCCGTCCTGCACGCGACGGCCTGGCGTACGAGCTCGCGGGGGCCCAGGTACCGCAGGGCGATCACGCGGAACGTCCCGCTGGCGAGGTCGAGGCCGCGACCGAGCCGGAAATCGGGCCCGAGGTCTCCGTTCAGGAGGATCACCGAGCTCCAGGCCTGCGGTGGCAGCTCCTCGCCGTCGAGCACGAGCGACAGACGCGAGCCGCGGCCGAGCAGGCGCTCGATGGTCCAGTGAGCGGTGGCGAGTGCGAACCCTGTCATGAACGGGCCGAGGTCCCCGAAGAGCTGCCCGAGCACGCCCTTGTACGCCTTGACGAACCGCGACTCCGTGAAGCGCGGGATCTCCCCGAAGATGCCGAACCCTCCGAAGCCGACGAGGTGCCTCGTCGCAGGGGCGCCGTCTGGGGCCGCGGCGCCGACGGCGAGCACGTCGGCGGCGACCGTGTCGCCGCTCTCGATCCCGCCGACGATCGCCGCCACTGCCTCGGGGAGGGTGTCAGGGATGCCCAGCACCTTCCCGATCAGGTCGGCCGACCCCTTGCGCAGGAAGGCGAGCCGCAGGTCGTCGGGGACGCGGCCCTCGACGTGTGCGCCCTCGAGCACGGCGTTGAACGTGCCGGCCCCGCCGGCGGACACGAGCACCCGGGCACCGCCTCGCACCGCGGCGTGCGCCTGCTCCTGCGCCTCGACGTGGCTGCGCGCCACGCGCACACGCACCGGCCGGGGCGTCCTCCGCCGGAACTCGGGCGCGATGCGACCGACCTTCCGCTGATCCTCGATCGACCCGGACATCGTCGTCGCGATCACGTCGATCCGGCCCCCTATCGCTCCGCTGCCGTCCCCGGCCTCACCGATCCCGGCCAAGTGCTCCCGAGTCGCCGCCACCACGCGGGCCACGGTCTCGTCGGGGGAGAGCTCCCCGACGGGCAGCCGCACGACGGTCAGCCCTCGGCGTCGTTCGAGCAGCTCGCAGACGCGCTCGTAGGCGTGGTCGAGCTCGGCGAGGAAGGCCTCCGTCTCGTGTGCCTGCAACGGCCGGGCGCGCGAGCGGATACGCGCGAGCGCGACAGCGGGCTCGATGCGGAGGAACACGACGAGGTCCGGATAGGCGAAGCGCCCGAGCCGGAGCCGGTTGAGCAGCGTCAGCTGCCAGGAGCGCCGCAGCTGGGCGGGGAGGCCTCGCAACGGGATCGTGCGCTCGCGCGCGAGCAGGGCGAGCCCCTCGTCGAGCGCGTCGTCGTCACCCGCAAGCTCGTCACGCGCGAAGCGCGCAACGGCCCAGGCGCCGGTGTTCACGAGTGGGTCGCCGTCGCAGAGAACGACCTCCGGTGTCTCGTGCGTCCTCACGTGGTCGACGAGACGCGTGCGCTCCGTGAGGTCCAGGAACTTCACGTTCTTGTACAGGATGGGGACGCGAAGGCCCTTGGCCAGGCGCCCCACGACGCGGGTCAGCCCGGCGCGCGGAACGTCCCGGCGCTCGTGCACGGGCACGGCCGGCGCACCGGCGAGCACGCGGTCGCCCACCCCGACGACGGCGGCCTCGCGTGCGAGCTCCCGGAGTGCCGCCTCGAACGTCGAGGTCTTGCCGCAACCGTCGATACCGACGATCGACACGACCGCCGGCGCGAGCGCAGGGCCCCGCGGCGCCGCATCCTCGCCCGCCGCGCGCGCCACTCCGCCACGAGAGCCGACGACGGTGAGCCCGCTCATCCGGACAGCTCCTTTCACCTCGAGCGTACTCTCCGGCGCACCCAGTGGGATCAGTGCAGACCCTGAATCCCGTCAGTGCCGGCGCCGATCAGGGTCGCCTCGCGGGGTGACGACGGCGACCTGCGTCGAGTCTCCCCTCGACCGCGCCTTCTCGTGCGGCGGCATGAAAGCCACGACGACGCCGGGGCGGCCGCTCCGTCAGGACTCCTTGATCACGGCGTACCAGACCCGCTCGGCCACCTCGGCCACCGTCTCCCCGATCCGCGAGAACCGCCGGTACAGCTCGCGCCTCGCCGTCACCTCGCGCAGGTCGTCGACCTCGAGCAGCTCTGCCATGGCCCGCCGGTAGACCCGCTCGAGGTTGCGCTCCGCCTTGATCGCCTCGTCGGCGGCGGCGGTCGCGTCACCGCGATGCTGCTGCAGAGCGGCGACGGCGTCGTCGAGGTGGCCGACGGCTGCGCGCAGCAGCACTGCCATCTCGGCGATCGGCTCGTTCGGCGGGCATGCCATCACCTCCGACTCGCGAACCGCGTCCTTCGCGAGGTTGACGACCCAGTCGATCCCGCGGCTCAGCGTGTACAGGTTCTCCGGGTCGTACGGTGTGGTGAACGCCTCCACGAGCGCCTGCTGCAGGGCCCGCTTGTGCTCGTCGGCCTCGTGCTCGAGCCGCCGCACGTCGTCGGCCCGCGCGCCGTCACCCCCGGCCCAGGCGACGAGCGCGTCCATCGCGCGGATCGTCACCTCGAGCTGCTGCCGGAGGATCCCGAGCACGTCCGGCGTGTCCGGGAGGAACCACCGTTGCGTCTTCATGCGAGCCACCTCCAGAGGATCAAAGTCGGGGCCGCGAGGGCAGCGCACGCGGGGAGCGTCGTCACCCAGGCAATCAGCATCTCCCTCACGATGGGCCAGCGCACGTGACGCCACCGCCGGCGGCCGCCCCCGACGCCGACGATCGACGAGGCGACGACGTGCGTGGTCGACACGGGCGCGCCGACGAACGACGCGCCGAGGATCACGGCCGCCGAGCCGGTCTGGCTGGAGAGCCCATCCAATGGGCGGATCCGGTAGATGCGACGGCCGATCGTGCGCACGATCCTCCAGCCGCCGAGCGCGGTGCCGAGGGTGAGGGTGCCGGCCGCGGCGAGCTCGACCCAGAGGGGCGCCGCGGGTGACGAGATCCTCCCGCTCGCGAGCAGCAGCGCCGCGACGACTCCGATC
>JAOUEK010000228.1 GCA_029858755.1 Thermoleophilia bacterium | reverse complement strand
TAGTCGCGGTTGCGACGGTCGCCGCCGGTCCTGACCCCGGCCTCGGCGAGCGCGGCCGCGCCGGGGAGCGCCGGGAGCGACGCCGCGTCGAGGACGACCCGGACGCCGCTGCGCAGGGCGAGCTCGTACGCGTGCCCGAGCAGCCCGAAGCCGGTGACGTCGGTGACGGCGCTCGGCGCGAACGGCCGGAGCGCGTCCGCCGAGCCGCGCACGAGCGTCGTCATCGAGCGCACCGCCGCCTCGACGTCCTCGGCGGTCGCCAGACCATCACGCAGCCCCTGGAGCACGAGGCCGGTGCCCAGCTGCTTGGTGAGCAGCAACGCATCGCCCTCCCGCGCGCTGCTCTTCGTCCAGACCGCATCCGGATGCACCGTCCCCACCACGGCCAGGCCGTACTTCGGCTCGGGATCACGGATCGTGTGCCCGCCGGCGAGGATGGCGCCGGCGTCACGAACGACGCGAGCCGCCCCGGCCAGGATCTCTCCGAGCGTCTCGATGGGGAGCTCCTCCGGGAAGGACGTGACCGAGAGCGCCAGCAGCGGCACGCCGCCCATCGCGTAGACGTCGCCGAGCGCGTTGGTGGCGGCGATCTCCCCGAACGTCCGCGGGTCGTCGACCACAGGCGGGAAGAAGTCGACCGTGAACACCAGGGCGCGCTCGTCGTCGAGCCGGTAGACGGCCGCATCGTCGGACGGGTCGAGCCCGACGAGGAGGTCGGCGTCGTCGGCAGGGACGATCGCGCGGAGCAGCGACTCGAGACGCGCCGCCGGGTACTTGGCGGCGCAGCCGCCCGCCTGCGCCAGCGAGGTCAGCGACGGGGTCGACACGCCGCCGAGTGTACGCGCGCGGGAAGGAGCGTCCGACGCGGGCGCGAAGATATGCACAACCGACGGAGAGACTCTCCCCCCCTCTCTCCTCTCCTGACCCCCGAAGACCGCCGATTCGGCGGTCTTCGGCGTTCGTATGGGAGGATCCGCCCGTGCCCTCGGCGCTCGTCACGGGTGGGTCTTCCGGGATCGGCCTCGCGATCGCGCGCGTCCTCGACCAGGAGGGCTACGCGCTCACGCTCGCGGCACGCAGCGTCGAGCGCCTCGAGGCCGCTGCCGACGCGCTCGGGGCGCTGGCGGTCGCGACGAACGTGCTCGAGGAGGAGGACTGCGCGCGTCTCGTAGAGCGGCACGTCACGCGACACGGCGGCCTCGACGTGCTCGTCAACTCAGCCGGCGTCGGCTTTGCGGGCACGATCGCGGACACGGCGACCAAGCGCTTCGACATCCAGCTCGGCGTCAACCTGCGCGGCGCCTTCCTCGTCACCCGCGAGGCGCTTCCGCACCTGCGCGCGTCGAGCGGGTACGTCGTCAACCTGGCCTCGATCGCCGGCACGATCCCCACGCCGGGATTGGCAGCGTACGGGGCCACCAAGGCTGCCCTGATCGCGCTCACGCGTACCCTCGTCCGCGAGGAGGCGGAGCACGGCGTGCGCGCCACGGCGCTCTGCCCGGCGTTCGTGGACACGCCGATGACGGGCTGGACCGGGCTCCCGGGCGAGGAGCTGATCAGGCCGGAGGACTGCGCGGAGATCGTCCGCTCGCTGCTCCGGCTGTCGCCCGCGGCTCGGGTTCCCGTGGTCGTGATCGAGCGCGCGGGCGACGACGTGTAGCGCCAGGGGCTGCGGGAGCGGCGGGATGAGGCTGAAGCCTCACCCCGGGGGTCAGCCTTCGGCCGGGCCTGCCGTTGTCGTGCGCGAGCAGGTCGGATGAGGGCAGCCTCACGCCGCAAGCGCCCTGGCCTGGCTTCAGCCGAACCCCGCCGTCCTCCGGCTCACCCATCCGATCCCGGCAAGGCGCTTGCCGGCCGCATGCTCGTCTACGTCCGACGCCCCCCGGGCACGTCTTCCTCGACTCCCCGGCGGCGAGTAGTGTCCTCCAGAGGCGGCGCGAAGCCAGAACCGCGAATCCGGGAGGGATAATGTCCGACGTCAAGGCCAGCATGCGGCGAATCTACGACGAGGTCTTCACGCAAGGGAACGTCGACCTGATCGACGAGCTCCTCGCGGACGACTTCGTCGAGCACGAGGAGCTCCCACCCGGGATACCCCCGGGCAAGGAGGCGCCGAAGGCGTTCGTGGCGCTGTTCCACGGCGCCTTCCCCGACTTCCGCGCCACGGTCGAGGAGATGCTCCAGGACGGCAACAAGGTGATCACACGGGCGCGCTTCTCCGGCACCCACCGGGGCGAGTTCATGGGCATTCCCGCTACCGGCAACTCGTTCGACATTCCAGCGATCGACATCGTCGAGTTCCGGGACGACAAGGCCGTCGCCCACTGGGGCGTCATGGACCTCGCGGGGATGATGGAGCAGCTCGGCGTCGGCGGCCCGCCCGAGTAGGCCCTCCGAGCGTCGCCGGCGCAGCACGGGGAACGAGCACGGCGGGGGTGAGGCTGAAGCCTCACCCCCGCATCCGTGGAACGGGTCTCCACGCCGTGGCGTGACGCCGGGTCTACGATCGCCCCATGGCGACGGCGCCCGGCCGCGCGGAGGCGATCCTCGACGAGCTCGACCACGGGCTCGGCGGCGGGACGACGTACGCCGCCCTCTTCCGCCGATGGGAGGAGCAGCAGTGGTCGGCCACGGCGATCGACCTCGCGCGCGACCGGGTGGACTGGAAGGCGCTCGGACCGGACCGGCGCCGGCACCTGCGCTGGGTGCTGACCCAGTTCTTCGAGGGGGAGGAGGCAGTGACCGTCTCGCTGGCCCCGTTCGTCGACGCAGCGCCGCTCGCCCAGCAGCGGGTGGCCCTCGCCGCGCAGCTGGCCGACGAGGCGCGTCATGCCGTGCTCTTCCACCGGGTCTTCGACGAGGTCGTCGGCCTCGGCAGGCCTTCGCTCGGGGAGAGCCTGGCGGCGATCGGGCCCGACGTCACGCCGGGCTTCCGGCTGCTCTTCGACGGCGTGCTCGGCGCGGCGACCGAGCGGCTGCGGAGCGACCGCTCGGCCGACGCGCTCGTCCGCGGCGTGACCGCGTACCACCTTCTGGTCGAGGGAACGGTCGCGCTCGCGGGGCAGCGTCACGTCCTCGACTGGCTGCGGCGCGAGGGGCTCTTCCCCGGCATGGGCGAGGGCTTCCTGCACGTCACGCGCGACGAGTCGCGGCACGTCTCGCTCGGCGTGCTCCTCCTCCGCGACGCGATCGCCGCCGACCCAGCGCTCTCCGGTGCGGTGCAGGAGACCGTGCTCGAGGGGATCCCCGCGGTGCTCGGCACGCTCGAGCCGCCGGGGGGCGACCCCGCGTACTACGAGGCCTTCGGGTTCACGCGCGAGGACGTCGCCACCTGGGCGCTCGACTCGCTCCGTCGCAAGCTCGCGGCCGCGGGAGTGGTGATCGAGGGCCTCTGACGCGCGGCCGAGACGTCGAAGTCACGGACGGATCTCGTGACCGGGCCGCGTTCGCGCCCCGCCCGCCGACACCGTCGGCCGACGGGCAGGACGCGTGCGAGAGGCGGTCGTGGGGCCGCAGATGGGCGCGAGACGCCCTGGCCGCCGGCCCGCGACGCCCTACCAGCCGTTGCCGTCGGACCAGGAGCGCTTCGTGACGGCGCCCGCGAGCGCGGCGAAGATGGCGAGGTTGATCGCCAGAAGCATCAGCCGTGCCTTCATCTCTCGACCTCCTTCTCAGAAGCGGATGTCCCGGAGCGCCTCAGCGGCGTTCCGGTAGTGACGCGCTGCCTCACGGTCGTCTCCCCGACGAACCGCGAGGTCACCCAGCGCGACCCACGCCCCCGCCCGGTGCCCGACGGATGCGTACTGCTCGAACGCACCGTCCGCGGCCCGGAAGCACTCCTCCGCCTCGTCGAGCAGCCCCTTCGCCATCAGCGACTCACCCAGGGTCAGCTGTGACTGGCCGATCTCGTCGAGGAAGTCGTCTCGACCTTCGAGGAGCTCGAGCGCCTTGCGCGCGCTCGCCTCCGCCGCGTCGTAGTCGCCGAGGCGCAGATGGACGGTGGCCAGTCCCCCGACGGCCTGTGCTGCATCCGGCTGCGCCCCTGCCTCGACGGCGAGGGCGAACGAACGTGTGAGGTGCTCGATCGCCTCCTCGGGCTTCCCGAGGAGGAGGTGCAAGCCGCCCAGGTTGAGCATGAGGCGGCCGATGTTCTGCTCGTCGTCGAGCTCGGTGTAGAGCGCCTTCGCCTGCTGCGCATAGGTACGCGCGAGGACGAGGTGACCGAGCCGCTCGGCGGCGAGCGATGCCTGGAAGAAGCTGTTGGCCTGCATCTGCCGGTCGTCCGACGCGCTGGCGAGCTCGAGCGCGCGCTCGGCGTCCTCGCGCGCGGCCTCGAAGTCCCGTTGGCGCCGCCGGCAGCGCGACCGCCACTGGAGGATGTCGGCGCGCAGCGCGTCGCACGGCATGCCCGACCGCTCGGCGAGCGCCAGCGCCTCGTCGAACAGCGCCACGGCCGTGGCGATGCTCGAGAGCGTGTAGCGGCAGATGCCGATCCGGAAGAGCACGTCGGCGCGGTCGACGTCGGAGAACGTCGGTGCTTCCACGATGTCGCGGGCGGACTGCAGCAGGTCGAGA
>JAOUEK010000227.1 GCA_029858755.1 Thermoleophilia bacterium | reverse complement strand
GTCGAGCGTCGTCCCGGCGAGGATCGCGAACGCGTCCCCCTTGGCGATCCCGCGTGCGAGCAGGCCGTTCGCCCTGGCCTCCACCGTCGCCGCCGCCTCGCCCCAGGTGACCGGGTGCCACGTGTCGCGGGCGCGCGTGAGGTAGGCAGTGTCCCCGGCAGGCCACCGCGAGACCGCGTCCCGCCACAGTCGGGCGATCGTCCGCTGCCCGTCCATGTATTGACTGTAGTTGCAGGGATCCCGGGTGGGAGGGAGAACCGAGGAGGTCCGCCTACACTGAGGCGGCCACGACATGCGCGTCACCTGGAACGGATCCCTGAGCTTCGGGCTCGTCACGATTCCGGTCGGGCTCGCGCCGGCCACGAAGCCGGCCGCCCGCCAGTCCGACGTGTCCTTCCGGATGCTGCACCGCGACTGCCTGACGCCGATCCGGCAGAAGCGGTGGTGCCCGAAGCACGACCGGGAGGTCGCGCCGGACGAGATCGTGAAGGGGTGGGAGGTGGCGAAGGGGCAGTTCGTCGTCGTCGAGGAGGAGGAGCTCGAGGCTCTCGAGCGCCACGACGACTCGCGGGCGATCGAGATCTCGCGCTTCGTGCCCCTCGACGACGTCGACCCCGTCTGGCTCGACCGCACCTACCTGCTCGTGCCGGGGGGCGCGGCAGCGCAACGTCGCCCCTACAAGCTGCTGCTCGAGGCGATGCGCGAGCAGGGGGTCGGCGCGCTCGGCCGCCTCGTCCGCTCCGGCCGTGAGTCGTTGTGCCTCGTCCGCCCACTCGGGGACGCGCTTGCCCTGGAGACGATGTTCCTCGCCGAGGACGTCCACTCCCGCGAGGAGATCGACGACGCCGTCGCCGAGACCGAGGTCAAGGAGGCGGAGCTCGAGCTCGCACGCCAGCTGATCGCCGGGCTCGCCGGCGACTTCGAGCCGGAGCGGCTGACGAGCGACTTCCGCCGCGACCTGCGCGAGCTGCTCGAGGCCAAGCTGCGCGGCGAGGAGATCGCCACCCCGGAGCCGGTCGCGGCGTCCGCCCCGGCGATCGACCTGATGGAGGCGCTGAAGGCGAGCGTCAAGGCCGCGAAGGCGGAGCAGCCGCAGAAGCCGGAGAAGGCGTCGGCTCGCCGCTCGCCGGCGAAGGCGACCTCCGCGGCCCGCGCGCGGTCGAAGCGGGCCTAGAGACAGCTCGAGCGGCCGGGCGGCCGCTCGAGGGCTCACGCGAGGTGCGTGCCGGCTAGGCGGACGACGATGCGCCCGCGACCGCCTGCAGCTGCGCCTGGAACAAGTGCTTGTCGATCTTGCCGTGGTAGATCGGGACGCCCTCCTCGAGGCAGAGCTTGATGATCGCATCGCGGTCGATGCCGAGCTCCTTCGAGAGCTCCTCGGGCGTCAGGTGGTTCGCCATCTACGGCCTCCTCCGAGCAACGAAAACGGCCCGGCCGCGCACGCGCGCGCTCCCGGGCCAGTTCGACGCTCCTTCGACGGTGACGGGGATCAACGGGCCCGCCTCCCGAAAGCATTCATCTCCACCGCACGATAACGATCGGACACGACGCTGGTCAACGAGCCGCGCCGCCCGTCCGCCGCGCGAGGTCAGACGGGGTTGGCGATCTCCACGTACGCGTGCCGGATGCCGAACCGCTCCGCCAGGTGCGCGCCGAGCGCCTGCACGCCGAGCCGCTCCGTCGCGTGGTGCCCCGCAGCGATCAGCGTGATCCCGAGCTCCCGGGCTGCTGCGGCGCTCGGCTCCTCGGGCTCGCCGGTGACGAGCACGTCGAAGCCCTCCCGTGCGGCACGGAGCAGCTCGTACCCGCCGCCACCGGTGACGACGGCGACGCGCCCGACCTCCGGCGGGCCGCCCGCGAGCACGACCGGCTCGCGCTCGGTGGCCACCGCCACGCGGGCCACCAGCTCGGCGAGCGGGAGCGGGGGATCGCACGCCGCGGCGACGCCGACCTCCGCGAACGGCCCGCCGGGCGTCGTCCCGAGGGCCCTCGCGAGCTGCGCGGCGTTCCCCAGCTCGCCGTGCGCGTCCAAGGCCAGGTGGTAGGCGACGAGCGACATCTCCGCAGCGAACAGGGCCTCCAGCCGGCCGCGCAGGCGAGCATCGACGACGAGGGGCTCGTTGCGCCAGAACAGGCCGTGGTGGACGAGCACCATCTCGGCACCACGCGCCGCAGCCTCGACGAACAGGTCGCGGGAGGCCGACACCCCCGAGACGAGCGTCGTCACCTCCTCGCCGCCGACGACCTGCAGACCGGCGGGCGCGAACTCCGGCCATCGCGCCGCGTCGAGCAGCGCGTCCGCGTAGGTGACGATCTCGTCCCGGCACGCCATCGCCGCGAGCGTATCCCGTGGCAGGCCGGCGACGCGACTCGTCCTCTCCCACGCCGGCTCGGCGAGGCGTGCGGAGGCATCCACCGTCCGGGGAGGAGCGGGTCTCGGGTGGTGCGGGGCCCCGTGGGCCCCCGTCTGCAAGGGTTGTCGCGGGATGGCGGTCCGCCCCTGCGGGTCGCGACTCCCGCGCGGTCGTCGGTGTCGTCGCGGGGGCCTTGGGCCCTCGCCTTCAGGGGTTGTCGCAGGATGGGGATCCGCCCCCGCGGATCCCCATCCCTGCGGAAGAGATCGGGGTGCCCAGATTTGAACTGGGGACCTCTCCGACCCGAACGGAGCGCGCTACCAGGCTGCGCCACACCCCGAGCGGTCGAAGGGTAGCGATTCCGGAGACGGGTGGCGCCCGTGGGCGCGGCTATCCTCGGCGCGTGCTGCGCGCGGTGCTGCTCGACGTCGATTTCACGCTCTTCCGGCCGGGCCCGGAGCTCGGGCCCGCAGGGTACGTCCGTGCGGGGGCCCGTCACGGGCTCACGCTCGACGCCGCGCGGCACACGGACGCCCGGCTTGCCGCACTCGAGGACCTCCAGCATCACCCTGAGCTCGAGCACGACGAGGAGATCTGGGTCACCTTCACCGAGGACATCGTGCGTGGCATGGGCGGTCACGGCGACGGCCCCCGAGCCTGCGCCGAGGACATCGTGCGCGAATGGGAGCGGCACGAGAACTTCTTCCTCTACGACGACGCGTTGCCCGCGATCGCCGCACTTCGCTCCCACGGCCTCCGCATCGCGCTCGTCTCCAACGGGCAGCGCGATCTCGAGGAGTTCGCCGAGCACCACGGCCTCGACGTGGACGTCTGTGTGGGATCCGTCCACCACGGGTACGTGAAGCCGCATCGCTCGATCTTCGAAGCGGCACTCGCGGCGCTCGACGTCTCCCCCGAGGAGGCGGCGATGGTCGGCGACTCCACGGCGGACGACATCGAGGGAGCACGGGCCCTCGGGATGCACGCGGTGCTGCTCGATCGCGAAGGGGCCCACCCGGACTGGCAGGGGGCCATCCGCACGCTCGACGAGCTCCCGGCCGCGCTCGGGCTCGCGTAGGCCACGCCTCGAGCTATCTCGACAGGCCGAGCTCCGCTCGCCACCACGCGGTATCGGCACCGAGGGCCGGTGCCTCCGGGGGCTCCGGCCACGGGGCGAGGTCAGCGTGGGCCTCGGCACGCGTCGCGACCGGGCTCACGCAGACGTCCTCGCTCTCGAACAGCGCGAGCCAGGCCTCGAGCGAGCGAGAGGCGAAGACACCTGCGAGCTCGGCTGCCAGTCGCTCCTGATCCTCCTCGTACTGCCGGCCGCCGAGGTCGGGCCGCCCCAGGAGCTCGCAGAGCCGGAGGAAGAACCTCGGCTCGAGCGCCGCGACCGTCAGGTGCCGGCCGTCTGCGGTCTCGTACGTCCGGTAGCAGGCGGCGCCGCCGGTGAGCAGGCGCGGACGCGGGTCGCCGCGGAGGCGGTAGTCGACGAGCGCGTGCGAGCGATGGGTCATCGAGACCATCAGCCTGCCGCCGCGCCCCGTCGCCGCCCGCCGCAGGAGCGCGGCCAGGACCTCCGCGACGACGCCGAGCGCCCCCGCGGCGAGGTCGGCGACCGGGAGCGGCGGCACGGTCGCCGGGGTGTCCTCGAGCACCCCCGCCCAGCCGAGGTAGTTGAGGTCGTGCCCGGCCCGTGAGCGATGACGCTCGTGCTCGCCGAAGCCGGTGAGCGAGCACCACACCACCGACCGCGGCAGCTCTGACGGGTCGAGGCCGAGCGCCTCCACCACCCCGGGACGGAAGCCCTCGAGCACCACATCCGCCCGCTCGCAGAGCGCCCGCGCAAAGGGGAGGTCGGCGCGCAGGTCGCAGGTCACCGACTCGATGCCCGCCCGCAGCGCGCGGTCCCAGGCGGGCGCCACCGCCCGCAGCGGATCTCCCTCCGGCGGCTCGACGTGGACGACGCGGGCCCCGAGGCGCCTCAGTTCGCGGGCGGCGAACGCGCCGGGGAGGAGCCGCGTGAGATCGACGACGAGGACGCCCTCGAGCGGTTGCGCCGCTTCGGCCACGCCCCCTATTCTGACCGGGTTGACTGGCCGTTCAATCGCAACCGCCGACGGCGAGCGCAGGGGGGAGGACCGCCGGCGGTCGATCCTCGACGCCGCCGTGCGCGTCTTCGCGCGCGACGGCTACCACACCTCCCGCGTCGGGGACATCGCCGA
>JAOUEK010000226.1 GCA_029858755.1 Thermoleophilia bacterium | reverse complement strand
CTGTCGTTCGACCAGCTCTCGAGGTCGGTCTGACCCCCGTCCGCGATCGCGTCGGGAACCATCACGAACTCCACGCCGACGCTTTCTCCCTCCGCCAGGTCACCGTAGTCGTTGATCGTTGCGGTGGCCGACGTCAGAGCGTAGAGGTGCCCGGTGTCGTCCCACACCGCCTGACCGTTCGCGGCCGTGTACATGTACACCTGGGAGGAGGGCGCGCTGAAGGTGTCGTCGCCCGAGAGCACCACGGGGGTAGCCGTAGCCCGGGATCGCGACGCTGTTCTCGTGGTTGTGGCGTCCCATGCCGTAGATCGTCCGGTACTCGCCGCTCTCGACGTCGAGCGCGACGACCACGCCGGCCTGTTCCGCGGCAGGGCCGGGCGGCCAGGCTGTGCCCGTCCGGTTCACGGAGTCGGTCGCCTCCTCGTTGGTGAGCAGGAGGTCACGCTCGAATCCGTGCTCCTTCGAGACGAGGAAGTTCGAGCAGAAGCGCTGGTAGTTGGCCGATGACGGGATCACATACTCACCCGATTGGATCTGGCCGCCGTTGTTCACCACGAGCCGGCTCACGATCGAGTTCGTGAAGTCGCTGCGTCCCGGGACGGGACGAGCGACAACTCGTGGTTGACGTACACGTCGAAGCGGCCAGGCCGTCCCGCGCGCATCGCGATCCCGTCGGGGATCGACTCGAAGCGGTAGCTGCCGATCTGGTCGCCGACCGTGATCAGCGGCTTCACGCTGACGCCAGGGGCGCTGCCGACGAGGTAGGCCGGCGCCTTCGTCTGGAAGCCGAAGTTCCCGTCGCCGGCAAGCGCTGTTGCGGTCAGGCCCGCGGCGAGCGCGACGACTGCGCCCGCGGTCGCGAGCAGGGTGCATCTCCTCGTGCCCCCTCCCTGGTTGACTGAGGGGACCCTAACCAGTCGTCGGCGTCTGCGCCTCAGCGGGCGAGCGCGGTGAGCATCAGGTCGAGCAGGACGGCTGGGTCGCGCGCCGGTGGGCGCTCTCCCGGCTGCTTGCGCTCCAACAGCAGTGCGCCCGCGTCGTCGAGCACCCTCAGGCGCCCGGCGGCCACGAGGCCCTCGTCGACCGCGCCCGGCCGGCCGGAGAAGGTGGTGTAGACGGGCGTGCCGAGCGCCACCGCCTCCCGGTTCATCGTCCCCCCCGCCGAGACGACGACGTCGGCGAAGGCGACGAGGCTGCGGGCGTCGATCGCCCGATCGGGCACGATCAGCGACGGCAGCCGTCGCACTGTGAGCGTCTCGCGTTGCTCTCGCGTCCGGGGCAGCACGACCGCGTGCACGCCGGGGTCCGATCCGAGCCGCTCGAGCACGTCGGCGAAGAGGGGGTTGCCGTGCCGGTGGTAGAGCGACACCTCGGGCGGCGTGCGGACGACCACGAGCACGCGCGTGCGGTCGACGCCGATCAGGTCGGGCACCGTCTCGTCGGGGGTGAATCCGTGGAGCGCGTACTCCTCCTTGAGGCCGGGATAGCGGCGCACCTTGCCAGCCCGGGCGCCGAGGCGGTCGAGGCGCTGCTGGGGGATCGCCTCGGGCACGACGACGCGGGTCGCGGCACGGCTGCCGAGGCCGTGCTGCACGCGCGCGAACTCGTAGTCGAAGGCGTATGCCGAGGGGATGCCGAGCGAGCGTGCGGCAAGCGGCAGCTCGTGCGAGGCGTGCGAGAGCGCCAGCTCGAGCCCGCGTCCGCGGGCGAACCGACGGAGCGCCGGGACGCGCGCCGCCATCGCGCGCACCTTGCCGGGCAGGCTGGCGCCGCCGTGCGGAGGGCCGACCACCTCGTAGCCGATCGCCGCGTCGTCGAGCAGCTCGAGCGTCTGCGCGAACTCCCGCGCAGTCACCTCGACCTCGTGGCCGCGCTCGCGCAGCAGCGCGAGCAGCGGCCGGAAGAACGGCACCTGCGGCGAGTTCGTGACGTCGACCCAGACGCGCACCGCGCCCGACCCTAGCAGATGATGTCTACACCAGGCAGGCTAATTGCCTACTCCTGGTAGACAAATCGACCGTGTGCAGGCAGACTGGGGATCGTGCCACGGGAAGACGTCAACCCGTTCCCGGTCTCGAGCCCGCTGGCGCCTGCCGACGCGGTGGCCAGGGAGCCCGAGGCGGCGCGGCTGCTCGCCCTTTCCCGCGGCGGCCATGCATCGCGGCTGGTCGCTCCGCGGCGCTACGGGAAGACGACGCTGTTGCGGCGCCTGCTCGAGGACGCCGCAGCCGAGGGGATGGCTACCGCGCTCGTCGACCTCGAAGGCGTGCTGTCGCTCTCCAGCCTCGTCGTGCGCATCGAGCGCGCCTACGACCGTGCGCTCAAGGGCGCGCTGCGGCGGACGGTGGACGCGCTGCTCCGCTCGTGGCAGGTCGGCGTCGCGCTCGGCGGGGGAGGGTTCGCGGCCACGCTGCGCTCGAACCCGCGGCTCGACGTCGAGGCCGTGCTGCTGCGGCTGCTCGACCTGCCGTCGACGGTGCACGAGCGCACGGGTGCGCGTAGCCTGATCGCCTTCGACGAGGTGCAGGACATCCTCCGCGTGGACGGTGCCGACGGGATCCTGCGCAGCGTCCTGCAGCACCAGTCCGCAGTCGCCTCCTATGCGTTCGCGGGCTCGGCGCCGAGCCTGCTCGAGCGGCTGTTCGAGGATCCGTCCCGGCCCCTGCTCGAGCACGCGGTGACGGTGGAGCTCGGCCCGCTGCCCGCCGCGGAGACCGCCGTCTTCGTGGAGCAACGCTTCCGCGACACCGGCCGCGACGCCGGCGACGCCCTCGACCCGCTCGTGCGCATGACGCGCGGCCACCCGCAGCGGACGATGCTCGTCGCGCACGAGCTGTGGGAGCTCACGCCCCACGGCGGGGTCGCGGACGAGGAGGCGTTCGTGCAGGCCCACGCCGCCGCGCTCGCCGCCGCGGCCCCCGCGCTGCGGGCGCGCTGGGAGGCGCTGCCCGTGAACGAGCAGCGCGTCGCCGTCGCGCTCGCCACGCGGCCCGGGGGGCTGTACGCGGAGGAGACGCTGCGCCCGCTCGGCCTCAAGCGGGGGAGCGTCGACCGCGCGCTCGCCGGGCTCGTGGGCAGGGGGGAGGCGCTTCGCCTGGCGGCCGGCCCCGAGCTCACCGACCCCCTGCTCGAGGCCTGGCTCGTCGATCGCGGCCTGTTCTGACACGGATAAGATCCACTTATGGATACGCGACAGCTGGCGGCGTTCTGCGCCGTCGTCGAGCGGAAGGGCTTCTCGCACGCGGCGGAGCGCCTGGGCGTCACGCAGCCTGCGGTGTCGCTGCAGGTGCGCTCGCTCGAGAAGCGCCTCGGCGTGCAGCTGCTCGACCGCTCCGGCCGCCGGGTCGAGCCCACCGAGGCGGGGTGGCGGCTCTTCCACGGCGCGCAGCGGCTGCTCGCGCTCGAGGAGCAGCTCGTCGTGGAGGTCGCAGGGGACGGCGACGGCGCGCTCGGCGGCGACCTCAAGCTGGGCGCCTCCACGGGGCCGGCGGCGATTGCCGTCCCGCTCCTGCTCTGCGAGTTCCAGCGCTTGAACCCCGGCGTCCACGTCCAGCTCGAGGTGCACGACACGCAGACGGTGGTCGAGCGCGTCGCCGACCGGCAGCTCGAGCTCGGCATCGTGGGCGCGGCCCGTCGGCACCGTGGCGTCCGCTACGAGCCGTTCTTCCGGGACGAGGTGATCCTCGCGTGCCCCGGCGGGCATCGCTTCGCCGGTCGGACGGTGACCGTGGACGAGCTCCGCGAGGAGACGCTCGTGGTGATGCAGGAGGGCGCCGGCGTCCGTCAGATCGTCGAGGACGAGCTGCGCGGCCTCGGCACGCGCCTTGACGTGCGGCTCGAGCTCGGCCTGCAGGAGTCCGTGCGCAGCGCCGTCGTCGCCGGCTACGGGGTCGCGTTCATCTCGCGTACCGCGGTCGAGAGTGAGCTCGCCTCCGGCCAGCTCGTCGAGGCGCGCGTCGAGGGCGTCGACGCGCAGCGCCAGATCTCGCTCGCCCGCGGCACCGGGCGCGTGCCCACGCGTGCCGGCGAGGCCTTCGTTGCATTCGCCCGAGAGCGGCTGGAGCCGTGACCCCGCTCGTCCGCTTCGGCCCCGGGTCGCTGCGCGAGCTGGCCGACGTGTGCGCCGAGATCGGCGTGGAGCGGCCGCTGCTCGTGACCACACGGCGGGGGAGGGTCGTCGGCGACGGTCTCCCCGTCGTCGGCATCTACGACGGCGTGCGTCCCCACGTGCCGGTGGAGACGGTCGGCGAGGCCGCGCACATCGCGACCGAGCTCGCCGCCGACGGCCTGGTCGCTCTCGGCGGCGGCAGCGCGATCGACACCGCCAAGGCCGTCGCCGCCCGCCTCCTCGCCGACACCCGCCATGTAACTGATCGTCACAAGGTGATCGCGGTGCCGACGACGTACGCAGGGGCGGAGTGGACGCCGTTCTTCGGCCTGCTCCTCGCCCCGGGGCGCAAGGGCGGTGACCGCGACGACCGGGTCATGCCCGTCGCCGCGATCTACGACCCGGAGCTGACCCTCGAGCTCCCTCTCCCCGTCACCGTGGGGACGACGATGAACGCCCTTGCGCACTGCGCCGAGGCGTACTACGCG
>JAOUEK010000225.1 GCA_029858755.1 Thermoleophilia bacterium | reverse complement strand
TCGGCGAGCACGGTCACCGACTCCGGCTCGAGGCCGATCTCCTCCTCCGCTTCTCGGAGGGCGGTCGCGCGCAGGTCGGCGTCGCCCGGCTCCGGGCGACCGCCGGGAAGCCCCAGCTGCCCGCCGTGGAGGCCGCCGTCGTCGACGCGGGCGACGAGGAGCAGGCGCAGCTCGCCCTCCTCGTCCCGGAACACGGGCACCAGGACGGCGGCCATGCGGAGCTCATCGGCGGGCGCGCCGCTTCCCGGTTCCGGCGGCCGCTCCCCGCTACTCACCGTCGCGCGCGTGGAGGAACGTCCGCACCACGTCCGTGAACGAGTCAGCGGCCTCGATGTTGCACTGATGGCCGACACCGGGCAGGACGCGAAGCGTCGAGCCCGGGATCGACGACTGGAGCTCCTCCGCCACGCGGAGCGGAGAGCGGACGTCGAGCTCGCCGTGCACGAGCAGCGTCGGCACGTCGATCCTGTCGAGCCCCTCGCGCAGGTCGCACTCGGCCATTGCCTCGAGCATCGTGCGGGCGCCGGACGGGTGGAGGTCGAGGAGCATCTCCCTCACCGACTCGACCAGCCCGGGCGCGGCGGCGTCGGCGAACAGCGTCTCGACGAAGCTCTCGGCGAGCTCGGTCGGCGGGCGCCCCAGCAGGCGTCGGGCTACGGAAAGGCGTTGCGTCACCTCCTCCGGCGGAAGCGACCCGGCCCAGCCGGCGTACGCCGATGCGAGCACGAGCGTCCGAGCGACGCCGGGCGCCCGCCGCTGCAGCGCCAGCGCCAGCGTGGCGCCGAACGACAGGCCCACGACGTGTGGCCTGCCGAGCGCCAGGTCTTCGACGAAGCCGGCGAGGACATCGGCGTAGTCGGCCATCCGGAACGACGTCGGAGGGTCGCTCGAGCGGCCACAGCCGGGAGCGTCCCAGGTGACGACGGTGAACCCGTCCGCCAGGGCTTGCTGCGCCGACCATTCCCGATGGTCGGCGAGCCCCCCGTGCAGCAGCACGACCGGTGGCCCGGCGCCCGCCCGCTCGAAGGCGATCCGCAGCCCATGGACTTCGACCCACTCCACGGCTCAGGCCTCGAGCGCGAGCAGGTCGTCCACGGTCTCGCGGCGCCGGATCGCCGTGACCGCGCCGTCGCGTACGAGCACCGCAGCGGGCCGCCCCACGCCGTTGTAGTTCGACGCCATCGCCAGGGTGTAGGCACCCGTCGCGGGCACGGCGAGCAGGTCGCCACGGCGTGCGCCGGGGAGCGCGACGTCGTCGATCAGCACGTCGCCCGACTCGCAGTGCATGCCCGCGACGCTCACCACCTCGTCGGCGGGGGCGTCGGCGCGCAGCGCCGACAGCGCTGTGTAGCGGGCGTCGTAGAGTTGCGGCCGTGGGTTGTCGGACATGCCTCCGTCGATCGCGACCCACGTGCGGCCGGGCAGGCGCTTGACGGAGACCACGCGGTAGAGGGTCACCCCTGCGGGGCCGACGAGGGAGCGACCCGGCTCGAGCCAGACCTCCGGCTCGGCGAGCCCGGCCTGCGCGAACGAGGCCCGGGCCGTCACCGCCGCGGCCGTTGCGAGCTGCACCGCGTCGGTGACGCGGTCGTTCGGGTGGTGGCGGATGCCGAACCCCCCGCCGAGGTCGGCGACGCGCGCCACCCAGCCGAGCTCGGCGCGGCAGCGGCCGGCGAACGCCGCGAGCCGGCGGATCGTCTCCTCCTGCGCGTCGAAGTCGGCCATCTGGGAGCCCACGTGCACGTGCAGCCCGAGCACGTCGATCCCTGCTGCGAGGGCGTCGGCGAGCAGAGTCAGCGCCCGGTCGGGCGGCAGCCCGAACTTCGAGCCGTGGTGGCCGGTGCGGATCGCCTCGTGCGTGTCGGCGTCGACGCCGAGGGTGACGCGCACGAGCGTCTGCCGCACCCCCGCCTCGGCCGCGAGCGGAGCCTCGTCGGGCGCGTCGAGCACCACCGGCGAGCCTGCCGCCGCAGCCGCCGCCAGGAACCGCTCGTCCTTCGCGTTGCCGTGGACGACGAGCTCCTCGGCGCCCAGACCCGCCGCGCGTGCGAAGGCGAGCTCGCCCTCCGAGGCGACGTCCGCCCCGATCCCTTCTTCGCGGAGCAGCCGCAGCAGGGCGACGTTGGCGAACGCCTTCACCCCGTAGAAGACGCGGCCGCCGTCGACCGCGGCGGCGAGAGCGCGCGCCCGCCGGCGCAGCGTGGCTTCGCAGTAGACGACGAGCGGCGTCCCGTGCTCGGCCGCCAGCGCCTCCGCCGAGACGCCGCCCAGGAGGAGCTCGCCGTCCTCGATCGTGGCCGCCTCGGGGAAGACGTCGATCATGCCGGCGACGCAACGCGCAGGAGGTCGACGCCCTCGACGATCACCGCCAGCAGCCCCTCGCTCGAGCGCGTCTCGTGCAGCTCGCCGGTCCGCCACAACGCGGCCTCCCCCGGGCCGACGTCGACCTCGCGGCCGTCCTCGCCGGAGACGACGCCGCTGCCCGAGACGACTGCGAGCAGCTGTCGGGCTGCTGCCCGGTGACGATCGATCCTGCCACCCGGCACGAGGGTCGCGAGCTGGACAGTCGCGTTGCCGACGGCCCGCGTCAGCGGTCTCGGGTCGAGCCCCTCGCGGTCGAGCGCGGTGACCGCCCGGGTCGCGTCTGAGCAGGGGATCGGCTCCACGGTCGGCGACGGTACCACCTGGTACACTCGCGCCACGTTGAGGCAGCTGCTTCCGTAGTCCAGGGAGGAAACGCGGCGGCGCCGTGGCGACTCCCCGTGAGCCTCTCGATCGAGAGGCTTTTTCGTTCTTGAGGCCAATTGTCCCGAGGAGAGATGGAGCGGTACGACCCACAGGCGATCGAGGCGAGATGGCAGCGCGTCTGGGAGGACGAGCAGGCGTTCGTCGTGCCCAACCCCGAGCCGGGGGCCACGAAGGACGCGAGCAAGACGTACGTCGTCGAGATGCTCCCCTACCCGTCGGGCGAGCTGCACATGGGGCACACGCTGAACTACACGATCGGCGACGTGCTCGTGCACCTGCGACGCCGGCGCGGGCTGCAGGTGCTGCGGCCGATGGGCTACGACGCGTTCGGCCTCCCGGCCGAGAACGCCGCCATCAGCGAGGGTCGCCACCCGCGCGAGGTGACGGAGCGCAACATCGCCGCCATCAGGGAGCAGATGCGGCGCATGGGCTGGGCGATCGACTGGTCGCGCGAGATCTCGACCGCGGATCCGTCCTACTACCGGTGGACGCAGTGGCTGTTCCTGCGCTTCTTCGAGAAGGGCCTCGCCTACCGCCGGGAGGCGCCCGTCAAGTGGTGCCCGCGCGACCAGACCGTGCTCGCCAACGAGCAGGTGGTCGACGGGCACTGCGAGCGGTGCGGGGCGGAGGTGGAGGCGAAGAGCCTCACGCAGTGGTTCTTCAAGATCACCGACTACGCCGACCAGCTGCTCGACGAGATGGAGCTGCTCGAGGACTGGCCGGAGCGCGTGCTGACGATGCAGCGCAACTGGATCGGCCGCTCCGAGGGCGCTCGCGTCACGTTCCGCGTGGAGGGCTCGGGCGAGGAGCTGCCAGTGTTCACGACGCGCCCCGACACGCTGTTCGGCGCGACCTTCTTCGTGCTCGCGCCCGAGCACCCGCTGGTGGCGCCGCTGAGCGCGGGCTCCGAGCACGAGCAGGCCGTCGCCGAGTACGTCCGCCACGCGGCGGGTCGCACCGCGGTGGAGCGGGAGGCGAAGGAGAAGGACGGCGTCTTCACGGGCCGCTACGCCGTGAACCCGGTCAACGGCGAGTCGATCCCGATCTGGGTCGCCGACTACGTGCTGATGGAGTACGGCACCGGCGCGATCATGGCCGTTCCCGCCCACGACGAGCGAGATCACGCGTTCGCCGAGCGCTACGGGATCGAGATCCGCCAGGTGGTGGCGCCCGCGGATGGCACCGCGCCGCCCGAGGAGGGCGCGTTCGTCGCGCACAGTGACGACGAGGTGCTCGTCAACTCCGGCGCGTTCACGGGGCATCCGGCGCCCGAGGGGAAGCGGGCGATCGTCGACTGGCTCGAGCAGCAGGGCCTCGGCGAGGCGACGATCGGCTACCGGCTGCGCGACTGGCTGCTCTCTCGGCAGCGCTACTGGGGGTGCCCGATCCCGGTCGTCCACTGCGAGCGCTGCGGTGTGGTGCCGGTTCCCGACGAGCGGCTGCCGGTGCTCCTGCCCGAGATCGACGACTACCTGCCCAAGGGGCGATCGCCGCTCGCCGCCGCCGAGGACTGGGTGGCGACCTCCTGCCCGTCGTGCGGGGAAGCCGCCTCGCGCGAGACCGACACGATGGACACCTTCGTCGACTCGTCCTGGTACTTCATCCGCTACTGCGACCCGCGCAACGACGCGGAGCCGTTCGCACGCGAGATCGCCGACTTCTGGATGCCGATCAACCAGTACATCGGCGGCATCGAGCACGCGGTGCTGCACCTCATGTACTGCCGCTTCTTCGCCAAGGTGATGAACGAGCTCGGCCTGGTCGGCTTCCGCGAGCCGGTCGCGCGCCTCTTCAACCAGGGGATGCTGTACCGGGACGGCGCGAAGATGTCGAAGTCGAAGGGCAACGTCGTC
>JAOUEK010000224.1 GCA_029858755.1 Thermoleophilia bacterium | reverse complement strand
TCGTCTCGGCATCGCGCTCGCGCGACACCCGCGGGCGCTCGTGGGAGGGCTCCTGTGTCTCGACCACGACGTGCTCAAGGCGCTTGCGTGCTCGTCGCTGGCAGGCCTCGACGAGGCCTCGGTCGGGCGAGAGGGCGCTGCGTTCGCAGGCGAGATCGCAGGCCGGCGTCTGCGGCCGGATACCGCGGCACGCCTACGGCGACACCGCGAGCTCGGGCACGCGGTGGTGCTCGTCTCCGCCTCCCTCGAGCCGTACCTGGTGCCACTCGGCAAGTTGCTCGAGGTGGACGACGTGCTCTGCACCCGGCTGGAGGCAGTCGACGGGACGCTGACGGGCCGGTTGCTCGGCACCAACTGCCGGGGCCCCGAGAAGGCGCGGCGTCTTCGAGAGTGGCTCACCGCGCGGGAACTGGAGACGTCGGAGATCTGGGCGTACGGGGACTCGGCGGGCGACGACGAGTTGCTCGCGATGGCCGATCACCCCGTTCGCGTCGGGCGCACCACGCTGCCCGCCGACCCGGTCGCATAGGGTTCCCGTGATGATCGAGAACCCGAAGCTCGCCGAGCTGCGCCACCGACTCGCCGAGATCAGCGACCTGCAGCACGCCGAGGCCGTCCTCGGCTGGGATCAGCTGGTGATGATGCCGCGCTCCGGCGCCCCCGCGCGTGCCCATCAACTGGCCACGCTCCACGCGATCGCACACGATCGCTTCATCGACCCCGGGCTCGGGGAGCTGCTCGACGAGCTCGAGGAGTACGCCGCGTCGCTGCCCTACGACTCGGACGACGCGAGCCTGATCCGCGTCACCCGGCGCGACTGGGACAAGGCCGTGCGCGTGCCCACCGAGCTGACGGCGGCGATGGTGCAACTCGCCTCGGAGGCGGTGGAGGCATGGACCGCCGCGCGCGAGGCCGACGACTACGACGCGTTCAGGCCGTGGCTCGACCGCACGCTCGAGCTCCGTGCCCGCTATCAGGCCTGCTTCGAGCCCGTGGACGACCCGTACGACGTCCATCTCGACGACTTCGAGCCGGGAATGAAGACGGCCCAGGTCCGCGCCGTCTTCGACCGGATCCGTCCCGCGCTCCAGGAGCTCACGGTGCAGGGCGCACGCGACGTCGTCGAGCCGTTCGAGAGCGCCCACTACCCGGCCGGGCGTCAGCACGAGCTCTCGCTGCAGCTGATGCGGGCGTTCGGCGCCGACGACGCGTTCCGCCTCGATACGACCGTCCACCCGTTCTGCACCAGCTTCGCGATCGCCGACATCCGGCTGACGACGCGCTACGCGGAGGACGACCTGCACGGGAACTCGATCTTCTCGACGATGCACGAGGCCGGCCACGGGCTCTACGAGCGAGGCGTCAGCGCCACCCTCGAGCGGACGCCGCTGGCCTCGGGGTGCTCGTCCGCCCTCCACGAGTCGCAGAGCCGGCTCTGGGAGAACGTGATCGGGCGCTCGCTGCCCTTTTGGCGCTGGTTCTACCCGCACATGCAGGCAGCGTTCCCGAAGCCGCTCGGCGGCGTGTCGCTCGAGCGGTTCCACCGGGCCGTGAACGGAGTTCGTCGCTCGTTGGTACGCGTGGACGCCGACGAGGTCACGTACGGGCTGCACATCATCCTCCGCTTCGAGCTCGAGGAACAGCTGCTGTCGGGAACGCTCTCGACCGCGGACGTGCCCGAGGCCTGGAACACCCGCTTCGAGGAGCTCGTGGGCGTGCCTGTCCCGAACGACCGCCTGGGCTGCCTGCAGGACGTGCACTGGTCCGGCGGCAGCTTCGGCTACTTCCCCACGTACCAACTCGGCAACGTGATCTCGTCGCAGATCTGGGCGCGCCTGCTCGAGGACGTCCCCGACGCGGAGGAGCAGATCGAGCGCGGGTCGTTCGAGGAGATCCACGGGTGGCTCCGCGACCACCTCTACGCGCTGGGCAGGAAGCTCACGCCGCAGGAGACGCTCGAGCGCGTCGTCGGCGGCCCGATCGACCCCGAGCCGTACGTCGACTATCTCCGCGCGAAGGTCGACTCGCTCTCGGCCGTGTAGCGGCGATCAGACGGCGACGGGCAGCCCCGCCGCGACTCGCACGCGCCTGTAGAACGCCCGGTCTCCGGTTGGTGCGCCCGAGCGTACCGCTACGCGGCGCGACCGAAGCGCTTGGCGGCGCGCTCGCGGGCCCGCGCCGCCTCCACCTCGCGGTCGCGCGGCGGTGCGGCCGTGACGAGCTCGGCGAGCAGGTGACGTGTCACGCGCGCGACCTCGTCGACGGCGCGGGCGAACGCCGCCGCGTTCGCCTGCGACGGCTTCGGGGAGCCGCTCACCTTGCGGACGTACTGCAGGGCCGCGGCCTGGATCTCGTCCTCGGTCGCGGGCGGCTCGAAGTTGTGGAGCGTCTTGATGTTCCGGCACATGGGTCGGACGCTACCCGACCCCGGGCGGCTCGTCGTCGTCGAGGCGGTGGGAGCCGCCACCCTCGCCCGCGCGTGCTCGATGCCGCGGAACGCCTTCCCGACGTCTCGTCGTCGTGCCACGCCGCGCGGGGAAGACCGCACACGCGCGGCACAGCGCTACTCGCGCAGCAGGCCGCTGACGATGTTGAAGATCACGAACGCCGCCACGATCAGCGCCCACACGAGCGGGCCGAACCGCGGGCCTGTGCGCTCGTCCTCCTCGGCCTCGACCCGCCGAGGCTCGACCTCGGGCTCGAGCTCCCCATCCCACCACTCGCCCTCGGTCTCCGTGCTCGACACAGGGGGCTCGGCCCGGGGCGGCGGCAGACGGTCGCGGCCGACGGTCGCGTGCACGGCGACCTCCTGCTCCGGGGCGGGCGGCAGCTGGAGCAGGTCGCGCACCTCGCCGAGCAACCGCTCGGCCTCGCGCGCCTGCGAGCCGTCGCCGTGCGTGGCGACGTGCGCCGCCATCTCCCCTACCGCCCTCAACCCGCGGCGGTCGCCGCTGAGCCGGAGCGGCTCGAGCGCGTTCCAGAGGGCGACGAGCGCCTCGTCCGTGTCACCACGGGCGAGAGCACGGCGGGCGTCACGCACCGTCGACATGTCCTCATCGTGCCAGCCCGGCGCCCGCCCCGCGCCGTACGGGACGCGTCAGCGGCAGCCGGTGGCGATCGCGAGGGCGGTGCAGACGCTCGCCATCCGTTCCGGTCCGAGCGTGCAGATCTCCTCGACGAAACAGGACTTCGGCAGCACCCGCAGGTTGTCGAGTGAGAGCACGCAGCGGTCGGGCATGCCGTCCTCGGGGCCGATCTCGACCTCGGTTGCAATGCCACGGATCGTCCGCGTCGCCGGGACGCCGAGAACACGCGACAGGGGTGCGATCGCGGCGTCGCGGGTGAGCACGAGATGAGGTCGTCTGCTGGCATCCGGGGACTCGACCCACCACACCTCGCCGCGCCTCACCACGGCTCCTCCCGGACGGACTCGCGCGCCGACCATTCCGCCCACGCATCCTCCTCCCGCGTCGACGGGATCCGTGTGTACCCCTCCACGATCTCGCGGTCGATTCGTTCGCTCTCGAGCTGTGCCACGAGGCGGTCGATCGCCTCCACGATGAACGCCGCCCTGCTCTCGTAGGCGCCCTCGGCCACGAGCGCGTCCACGCGCGCCACGCGATCCTCGGACGTGCGGACTGTGATCATCTTCGACATACGTCGAGTATGTCGATATATAATACAGACGTCAACACCTCAGGCTTCGGCGAGCGCGTTCAGGTCGCGGCGGAGCTCCTTGATCTCGTCGCGCAGCTTCGCGGCGTACTCGAAGCGGAGCTCTTCGGCGGCGACGAGCATCTCCTCCTCCAGCGTGATCACGAGCTTCTCCAGCTCGTCGCGCGACATGCCCTCCACCTCGGACGTGCCGCGACGGCGACGCGCGGGCACGTTCGGCGACTCCAGCGCGAGGAGCTCGCCGATGTCGGAGACGCCCTTGACGATCGTCTCGGGCGTGATCCCGTGCTCGACGTTGTACGCGAGCTGGACGTCGCGCCGGCGGTTCGTCTCCTCCAGCGCGCCCTGGATCGCCTCCGTCACCTTGTCGCCGTAGAGCAGCACGCGGCCGTGCACGTTGCGGGCGGCGCGGCCGATCGTCTGCACGAGCGCCGTCTTCCCGCGCAGGAACCCCTCCTTGTCGGCGTCGAGCACGGCCACCAGCGAGACCTCCGGCAGGTCGAGGCCCTCCCGCAGCAGGTTCACGCCGACGAGCACGTCGTACTCGCCGAGGCGCAGCTCGCGGATGATCTGGATCCGCTCCAGCGTGTCGATCTCCGAGTGCAGGTAGCGCGCCCGGACGCCGGACTCGAGCAGGTAGTCGGTCAGGTCCTCGGCCATCTTCTTGGTCAGCGTGGTCACCAGCACGCGCTGGCCCGCCTCCTCCCGCCGGCGCACCTCCGAGAGCAAATCGTCGATCTGGTTCTTCGTGGCGCGCAGCTCCACCTCGGGATCGACGATCCCCGTCGGCCGGATCAGCTGCTCCGCCACCACCCCGGAGCGCGACAGCTCGAAGGAGCCCGGCGTCGCCGACACGAAGACGAGCTGCTGCACCTTGCCCAGGAACTCGTCGAAGCGCAGGGGCCGGTTGTCGAGCGCCGACGGCAGCCGGAAC
>JAOUEK010000223.1 GCA_029858755.1 Thermoleophilia bacterium | reverse complement strand
TCGGTGCAGAGCGCGAACGAGCCCCCGGTCCTGCGCTACCTCGGCCCCGCGGTCGCCGTGATCGGCCAGCCCATGCAGATCCCGATCCTCGCGAGCGACATGGATCAGGATCCGCTCGGCTACGCGGTCGGCGGGCTGCCGGCGGGAGCCACGGTGACCGCCACCGGCGTGTACGGGCGCGCGCTGCTGCAATGGACGCCCAGCGCGTCCGACACCGGCACCTACACCGCGACCGTCACGGTCACCGATTCCGGGAACAACGGGGCGGCGGCCCCCGAAAGCGACAGCGCGACTTTCCAGGTCGTCGTGCGAGGCGCGAACGCGGCCCCGGTGCTGCTGCCGACCGGCAACAGGCAGGCGACCGAGGGGCAGCTGCTCAGCTTCCAGCTCCAGGCGGTGGACGCCGACGGCGATCCGCTCACGTACTCCGCCGAGGGCCTGCCCAATGGCGCGGCCCTCGACCCGCAGACCGGCGTCTTCACCTGGACCCCGGCGCTCAATCAGGCGGGCAGCTACCTCGTGAACGTATCGGCGACCGACGGCAACGCCGCCAGCAGCGACGCCTTCACGATCGCCGTGGCGAATAGCAACCAGTCGCCGAGCTACGTGCCGATGATCGGGCAGCTCGCGCGCGAGAACGCCGAGGTGCGCTTCAGGGTAGTGGCCGCGGATCCGGATGCCGATTCGCTCGCGCTGAGTGCCACGGGGTTGCCGCAGGGTGCGCTGTTCGTGCCGGCGCGCGGCGAATTCGTCTGGACGCCGGGCTTCGATCAGGCCGGCGACTATCTGGTGACGTTCGCGGCGCAGGATCCCGCGGGAGCGGTCGCGACGATGGAGGTGCCCATCCGCGTGGCCGACGTGAACCGGCCGCCGCTGATCGCGGAATCCGACCACGCCTTCCTGATCGGCGAGGCCGGGTCATTCCTCATGGCCGCGAGCGATCCCGATACCGGCACCGACCTCGTCTTCAGCGCCTTCGGTGCGCCCGAGGGCGCGCTGCTAGATGCCGATACCGGGTTGTTCTCGTGGACGCCCGGTCCGGGACAGGCGGGCGAGTACCAGGTCACGCTGCAGGCGAGCGACGGGCAGCTCGTCGGCCGCCAGACGATCGTCCTGCGCGCGAGCCTCGAGCCGGTGGCGCCGTCGGTGCGCCTCGAGCTCACGCCGAGCTTCCCGGCGATCCCGGGACAGAAGGTGCTGGCGCACGCGATCGCCGACAGCCTCGCCGACATCGCCTCGCTGAGACTGTACGTAAACGGGCAGGAAGTGGCGCTGGACGCGAACGGCCGCGCGACGCTGACCGCGGGCAGCCCGGGCAAGGTGAACCTGCTGGCCGTGGCCGTGGATGCCGACGGACTCGAGGGGCAGGCGCAGTCCCAGCTCAAGATCCGCGATGCGTCCGACGCGCTCGCGCCGGTCGCGTCCTTCGCGTCCACCCTGTCCGGATCGGTGCTGGGCGGGCTCACCGAAATCCGCGGTCTCGTCGACGACGTCAACCTGGATTGCTGGATGCTCGAGCTGGCGCCGGGCTTCGGCGAGGATTTCGCCGCGCTGGCGTCGGGCGAATCGCCGGTGAACGGAATCCTGGGAACGCTCGACGCGCGGCGACTCGCCGACGGCTTCTATACGCTGCGACTGACCGCGCTGGACATCGGCGGCCGGGTGAGCGTTGCGCAAGCCCTGGTCGAGGTGAATACCGCGGCGAAGCTCGGCCAGTACCAGCGGCAGGAAACCGACCTCACCGCCACCCTGGGCGGGGTCAGCTTCGCCCTGACGCGCCAGTACGACAGCCTCGACCAGGCGGTCGGCGGTACCTTCGGCGCCGGCTGGTCGCTCCTCGGGCGCGACGTCAACGTGCTCACCGACGCGAGCCCCACGGGACGCGAGCACCTGGGAATCTACAACGCCTTCGCGGACGGGACCCGGCTGTACCTCACGCTGCCGACCGGCGAGCGCGCCGGATTCAGCTTCCGACCCGTCGCGGAGCCGATCGGAAGCGTTTCCCTCTATCGACCGGGCTGGCAGGCGGATGACGCGAACGGCTGGACCCTCGCCTCGGTCGATGCGCAGCTGACGAAGGCCGGCGCGAAGTACTACGACTCCATCTCCGGACGGCCCTACAACCCGGCGAACCCCGCGTTCGCCGGTGCCGACTACGTGCTCACGGCGCCGGATGGCACCGCCTACACCATCGATGCGACCTCCGGCACGACCGAGATCCGGACGCCGGCGGGCGGGCGCCTGTTCCTGAGCGACAGCGGCATCACGGGCGTGGACGGCGAGGCGCTGCGCTTCGTGGGCGGCGAAGACGGCGTGACGCGCGTGGTTGCGCCGGACGGCACGACGCTCGTTTACCAGTACGACGGCGACGGCCGACTGGCGGCGGTGCGCAATCTGAGCGATGGCTCCGGCAGCCGCTTCGCCTACGAAGACGGCCGCCTGGCCGCGAGGGTCGTGGTCGGCGGGCAGGGCGAGAGCATCGCCTACGCGGCGGACGGAAGCGTCACGGTCGAGCCGCTCGACGCGGACCTCGGCGGCGCGGCGCAGTTCACGGGGAACACCGTCGCGGGGGATCTCGCTGCCAGCGAGACCGACGTCTGCGCGTTCAGCGTTCGCGAAAGCGAAATCGCGGCTGCGGCGGGCGACGCGCTCATCGTGCGCGTCGCGCTCACTGCGTCGCCGGGGCTCGTGCTGGATGACCCGGCGGTCTCGGGACTCGCGCCGCTGTCCGTAGAACGCGACGGCGACGCGGTTACTGCCCTGTTCGCGGTCGAGCGCGAGGGGCTCTACCGGCTGCGCGTGGCCGCCGCGAGCGGGACCGGCGGCTATCAGCTCGCGCTCTCCGCGGGCGGCGACGTGAACCTGGACGGGCGCGTGGACGGGGCGGATTCCGCGCTCGTGCAGTCGGCCGCACCGGGGAGCGACGTGACCGGCGACGGCGCAATCGATGCCGCCGATCGGCAGGTGCTCTTCGCCAACTACGGCTTCCACCAGAACCTGGGACCGCAGCTCGCGGCGACGATGCCGAGCGTGCTGACGCACGAGGACCTTCCGGTCCTCGTCGATCTGCACCAGGTCGCGGCCGATCCCGACGGCGACGCCGTCTACTATCGCATCCTGTCGGCGAGCGAAGGCACGGCGGCACTCGGCGCCGACGGCGGCTCGGTGTGGTTCACGCCCACGCCCGGCTACACCGGTCCCGCGTTCTTCGAGCTGGTCTCGGATGACGGCTTCAACAGCTCCGAGGTTGCGCTCGTGCCGGTTAATGTGAGCGCGGCGCCGCTCGTCTCGCTCGACTTCAGCCGCCGCCAGATCGGCATCGAGCCCGGGCACGCGGTGGCGGTGGACGTCATCGGCGACTTCGCCGATCAGGCGGATGTGTCTCTGCCGTGGTCTTACGTGTCCACATGGACGCTCGATCCGACCGTCGCGGCGCTCACGCCCGAGGGCACGCTCGCCGGACTTGCGGAAGGGACGACGGCCTTGGTCGCTGAGCGCGGGCTGCTCACGGCCGCAACTGCGGTTGCTGTCGGGGCACCGCTCTACGATGGCGGTTCCATCGGGTATTACTTCCACATAGACGCCTATCCCGACAGTGTGGCAATCGTTCCAGACGGAGGGAGCCGTCAAATCATCGTCAGCCTGGGGTATGACCAGGAAATCTTCGTCGGAACGGCTGCCGATGGCACACAGTACTTCTCAGGCAACACCGGTGTGGCAACCGTGACGCCGGACGGTCTGATCCAAGCCGTGGACCAAGGCGAGACTACGGTGACCGTGATCTTTGCGGACGCCGAGGAAGTTCTCAAGGTCAAAGTCGAATCGCCACAGATTGGCTCGGTCGTCGTCGGAACGGAAGGCGCGATTGTTCAGAACGCGGACGGATACTCGGTGGCCATCGGGTCGGGACTCCTAACAAACGATGCCACTGTAAGCGTCTCGGTTCTCCAGGAGTCCGAGATGCCGAGGTCCGTGCCGGCTTCATTCGGCTTCGTGGCCGCCTTCCGACTCGATGTAGCAGGTGGGGAACTGACGGGTCCTATCCAGGCCGCCGTTCCGGTCGATCCGTCGGCGGCCCAGCCGGGTGACGAGGTCTACTTCCTTCAGGAGATCCAGATACCGGACGAAAACGGCGATGCGCAATCTTACTGGATGACCGTTGATTCTGGCACCGTCGGAGAGGACGGCATAGCGCGGACGGGATCCCCGCCCTTCCCGGGCCTCAGCGATCAAGGCAACGTGTTGGTCGCCCGGAGACTTGTGGATGCGATGAAATTTGTTCGCTTTGGTGTCCCGAGTTTGGACGAATTGCAGAGAGCATGTCTCGCAGTCAAATCAGATTTCTTGTCAGGGGTTGCAGGACTAGGAGGTGTGGGCGTTGGCCTTGGCATGGACCTGCTCTTGCCTGTGCTGCCGGATAGGGCTACCGACCTAGAGCTCTGGATTGATTGGGCGAATAAACCGCTGCAAACAACGTCCATCACGATCCCTCCTTTGGAATTCGGGATTACCAAGATTGCGCTTGAGGTCCCGCCTCCACCGCCCGATGCCGGCGCGAGAGATCCTGTCGTCACCTCCGTCAATACCGAGGTTCTGAGTGATGGTGTGGTCCTACTGACC
>JAOUEK010000222.1 GCA_029858755.1 Thermoleophilia bacterium | reverse complement strand
GACTGTGACGGTGCCGTCGGGGTGAGGCTTCAGCCTCACCCGGCTTCAGCCTTCGTCGCGTGTCCGACTTCAGTCGGACAGGGCTTCTCGTCGCGCGCGGCGTACTGCTGGTGTCCGACTTCAGTCGGACACCCGAGCAAGCCTGACGCCGAGGTGGTGTGGCGAAGGGAACGGCGGGGTCAGGCTGAAGCCTGACCCCGACTGTGACGGTGCCGTCGGGGTGAGGCTTCAGCCTCACCCGGCTTCAGCCTCACCCGGCTTCAGCCTCACCCGGCTTCAGCCTCACCCGGCTTCAGCCTCACCCCGCCGTGCCTAGGTGCAGCTGGCGTTGTTGAACAGCGCGGTGACCGGGGCGCCCGGGCCGAGCACGCTCCAGGTCTTGCCGTCGATCGTGTCGGTGAGGCAGTAGGAGGATGGGCCGGCCGCTGCAACGGTGAGCGACACGGAGATCCCGGTGTCGATCCCCTTCAGGGTCGCCGCGCTCATCCCGACGTACGTCAGGTTGTCGGAGTAGAAGGCCTCGGCCGCCGGGACGGCCGCGCGCAGGTTCGCCTTGGCGGCGCTGTTCCCCGCACGGTCGCGGAAGCTGAGGTACGAGGGGACGGCGAGGGCGAGCAGCACCCCGATGATCACGAGCACGACCATCAGCTCGATCAGCGTGAAGCCCTCCTCGCGGGAGAGCGTGGCGAGCCGAGACCGGGGCGACCTCATCGAGTCCTCGATGTCCGGGCGGGCACGCACACCTCTTCCGTCTCGGCCGGGAGGGCCGGGTGCAATACCCCCGACCGAGTGAGCGAGCGGTGCGGAGATCCCCCACGGTGGGGGATGCCCGCAGGCGGGGCGCCGTGCGTCGGCGCGGCCCGGGAGTGCGCCCCTGCGAGTCCCTCGTTCGGGGGGAGGCTCAAGGTGTGGGGCAGGGCTGCCGATAGTTGGCGCCGTGGAGCTTTCAGCACCCGCACCTGCCGCGCCGCTCAACGTCGACGTCCTCCTCGAGAGGGGCGTGGAGCTCGGCGCATCCGACGTCCACATCACCGCGGGCTCGCCGCCCGCCGTTCGCGTCCACGGGCACATCGAGCTGCTCGACGACTTCCCCGAGCTCGAGCCCGACACGACCCGGCAGCTGATCTACCGGATCACCACCACCGAGCAGCAGAAGAAGCTGGAGATCGACCGTCAGCTCGACTTCGCGTACGGCATCCGCGGGCTCGCCCGCTTCCGCGTCAACGCCTACTACCAGCGCGAGGCGCTCGCCGCCGCTTTCCGCCTGATCCCGACCGACATCAAGTCGCTCGAGGACCTCGGCCTGCCGGCGTCGCTCCACGAGTTCACGACCAAGCCGCGCGGGATCGTCCTCTTCACCGGCCCCACGGGCTCGGGCAAGTCGACCTCGCTCGCCGCGTTGATCGACGAGATCAACCGCAAGCGCACGGACCACATCATCACGATCGAGGACCCGATCGAGTTCCTGCACGAGCACAAGCGCTGCATCGTCAACCAGCGCGAGGTCGGCTGGGACGCCGTCGGGTTCGCCGAGGCACTGCGTGGCGCGCTGCGCCAGGACCCCGACGTGATCCTCCTCGGCGAGATGCGCGACCTCGAGACGATCTCCACCGCGCTCACCGCGGCCGAGACCGGCCACCTCGTCTTCGCCACCCTCCACACGCAGAGTGCACCCAGCACGATCGACCGCATCATCGACGTGTTCCCCGCGGCGCAGCAGGACCAGGTGCGCATGCAGCTCGCCAACTCGTTGCAGGGGATCGTCACGCAGACGCTTCTCCCGCGCGCCGACGGCCAGGGCCGCGTGTGCGGGCTCGAGGTGCTGTTCCTCGACGACGCGATCCGCAACCTGATCCGTCAGGGGAAGATCGAGCAAATCTACTCGTACATGCAGACCGGCACGCGCCGGGGGATGCAGACGATGGAGCAGTCGCTGACGGAGCTCGTCTCCAAGCGGCTGGTCACCGTCAACGACGCCATCACCCGCTCGAGCCGCCCCGAAGCGCTGGTCTCCGCCCTGGAGCGGGCCGGCATTTCCATCCCTGCCATCTCGACAGACGGCGCACCGTCGACGCCCACGCTCGGGACGTCGCTGCGGGTTGCCGGGAGCTGAGCCGCCATGACTTCGTGGAACCCGATCACCGTTCTCTCCAGTCGCGCTCGCGCGAGCGCCGCAGCCGACGCCGTCGACCCGCCCCGCAGCACACGCCATCCGCTCGGCTTCACCGACGTGCGCGCGCCCGAGGCCGCGCCGTCCCCGGCCAGCGAGGGGTCGCGCCCCGTCGGCTTCGCGCCGGCGCCGCAGGATCGCACAGGCTTCAGGACGGAGCTCTCGTTCCGTCGGCAGCCGCGCGTGCTGCCGGCGCCTCCCGCGATCGACCTCGATGCGCCTCCCGCGGCGCTGCCCGTCGTCGGGCGGCCGCTGCCGGTCGTCAGCGCACCGAGCCTCGTGCCCGTGGTCGAGCCGTCGCCCTCGTGGCTTCCGCTCGCCAGCGCGGACGGGGACAAGGTCCCCTTCTACAAGCGCGAGATCACCTTCCGGCGGCGCAAGGACGACGTCGACACCGACAGCGTCACGCCGTCCGTCGAGGACGACGGCGGCGACGACCTCGAGCGCGTCCCCTTCGGCTTCGGCCGCGAGCACGACGACGCAGAGGTCGCTCCGGACGCGGCCGAGCCCGAGGCAGAGCTGCCGGTCGAGCCCGAGCCCGACCCCGCCGTGGAGCTCGAGGTAGAGGTCGTCCCGGCCGAGCCGGCACACGCCCCCGAGGCCGACGTATTCGCCGTCGAGACACCCGACGAGACGCTCCCTCCGCTCCCGTCCAGGGACGAGGTCGAGATCTCGAGCGAGCCCGTGGATGAGGTCGCCGAGCTCGATCCCGAGCCGATCCCCGAGTGGCCGGTCCACGACGAGCCCGTGGCCGAGGAGCCCGCCGTGGCCGCAGAGGCACCCGCTGTCGGGCGCTCTGCCGACGAGCCGGGCGACGCCGTGGAGCGGGCGCCCGAGGCGCAAGGAGCGAACGGCCGCCGCTCGCTGCGGGCGCGACCCGGCGGGCGCAGCGCGCCCAAGAAGTCGCGCGGCCGTAGCAGCCGGGGCGGGAACAAGGTCGTGGGCCTCAAGATCGGCGCCTCCCAGCTCGCAGCCGCGGTCGTCTCCGAGAACGACGGTCGCCACGAGCTCCTGGAGCTCGCGCGCACGCCCCTCGAGCCGGGCATCGTCGTCGACGGCGAGGTCAAGGACATGACTGCGCTCGCCGGCGCCCTCCGCTCGTTCTTCGAAGACCACAAGCTGCCCAAGCGGGACGTCCGCATCGGGCTCGCCTCGAACCGCATCGGCGTCCGCACCTTCGAGATGGCCGGGGCGGAGGACGAGGAGCGCTTCGACAACGCCGTCCGCTTCAAGGCACACGAGGTGCTGCCGGTGGCGGTGCACGAGTCGGTGCTCGACTATCGCGTCCTCGACGAGCGCGCGAGCGAGACGGGCGAGCCCGTTCGCCGCGTCTTCCTCGTGGTCGCCCCGCGCGATCAGATCGAGCCGTACCTGGCCGTGTGCGCGGACGCGGGGCTCCGCCTCTCAGGCATCGACCTCGAGGCGCTCGGGCTGCTGCGCGCCTTCGTCGAGCCGCGTCCCTTCGCCTCCCGCACCGCGGACGACACCGCGACGGTCGTGGTCACGATCGGGCACGAGGTGACCACGCTGCTCGTCGCCGGCGGCGGCGCGTGCGAGTTCACGCGCGTCTTCGACTGGGGCGGCGGCACGCTCCAGTCCGCGATCGCGCAGGAGCTCGACGTGCATCCGGCAGAGGCGGCGACGATCCTCCGCCACCTCTCCCTGAGTGGCGCGGCGAAGACCTTGCCGTCACTGGACGACGACGCCCGTGCGCGCGCGCTCGAGGCGGTGCGCGGGCGCCTGACCCCGTTCGCCCGCGAGCTCGTCAGCTCGCTGCAGTTCTACCAGACGCAGTCCGGTTCCCTCGGCATCGGCGAGATCGTGATCACGGGCGGCACCTCCCATCTGGCGGGGCTCGGGGACGCCCTGCACCAGATGATCGGTGTCTCCGTCCGCGTCGGCGATCCACTCCAGCGCGTCTCCTCCACGATTGGGCTCGATTCGACCTTGGAGGCCACGCTCGGCTCCATGGCCGTGCCGATCGGCCTCGCGCTGGAGGACGACCCGCTCCGCTCCGTCAACCTGATCCCGAGGGAGATGGTCGGCAAGGAGCGGCGCGGCCCGAGTCTCGTCAAGATCGCAGCGCCGGTCGCAGTGGCCGTGCCGCTCGCGGCGCTCGCGTTCGCGTTCGTGCAGGCCAACGGGAACGTCTCGGACCGGGAGAGCGAGCTCTCGGCCGTGCGCTCCCAGATCGCAGCGCTGCCGGAGCCGAAGCGCCCGCAGATCGACCCGGGCCTCGCGGCCTCCGAGGTGCAGCGTGCTTCGGCGCTTGCAGGGCTGCTCGGCGGCCGCGTCCCGTGGGACGCCGTCCTGCGTGACGTCTCGCTCGTGCTCCCCGCCAACGTCTCGCTGACACGGCTCGCCGCGCAGCTGCCCGCAGCCTCGGCGGCCGGCGTCGCCGCGACCACGACGTCCGTCGACGCCGGGCTCCCTTCCGCCCCGCCCGGCGCCGCGGCC
>JAOUEK010000221.1 GCA_029858755.1 Thermoleophilia bacterium | reverse complement strand
CTCGCCGGCGGAGCCGTGATCGGCGCGTTCGCCGGCGAGTGGCTGCTCGACGCCTGGTTGGGGTAGGCCCGATCGGGAGTGCTGACTCCCCAATAAGGGGTACAGAAGGGGCATGCCGCCGCCGATTCTCGGGGCATGCCGTCCGTGCCCACGCCACTGCATGCCGTCGGCTCGATCTCGTCGAGCGAGCTCGCCGCGGCCGCCGAAGCGGCGAGCGCCGCGCTCGACGAGCGGCACGCGCACGCAGACGCCGTCGACGCCGTCCTCGACATCCTCCACGAGCGTGTCGACGGCCTGCACGCGGCGGCCTTCGTGCTCGAGCACGAGCGACTGTGGATCGTCCGCGCTCGGGGTTACACGATGCTCCCCGAGGGGCGCGACGCTGCCGAAGGCGTGGTCGGCCGCGCAGCCCGGTCGGGCAAGCCGCAACACGTCGGCGACGTGTCGCGTGACCACGATTTCGTCGAGGCCGCGCACGGGATCGTCGCAGAGCTGGCCCTGCCGCTCCGCATCCGCCGCGACGTGATCGGCGTGCTCGACGTCGAGACGCAGCGCGCGCTCCCTCACGACGCCGTGCGGATCATGCAGCCGCTCGCGGACGCACTCGCGCCGGCAGTGCAGGCCATCGGCGTGGCCTCCGGCCTCGATCTCTCGGCCCTCGCCCGCTTCTTCGTCTACGTCGGCTCCCTCCGCGAGCCGAAGGAGATCGCCGAGGTCACCGCGCGCGCGGTCGCCCGGGCGCTCGCGCTCGACGCGTGTTACGTCGTGCTCGACGCCGACGGGCCAATGTTCGAGGCCGCGGCCTGGAGCCCGTCGCAGCGCGACCCGGGACGCCTCTCCCCGCAGGCGGTGGATGCGCTTCGCGCCGCCGTCGAGGCCGGGTCGGTCCTCCACCTCCTCGACCTGAGCTCGCAGCCGGTGCCCGGGCTGTCGGACGACCTGCGCGGTGCCGTCCTGCTGCCGATGCGGGCCAACGGCGTCGAGCTCGGCGCGGTGATCGGCCTCTCGCGCGCCCCGCTCGAGTACCGCCAGCGGCAGGCGGAGACCGCGAGTCTCGTCACCGCCCATGCCGCAGCGTCGATCGAGACCGCGCTCGCCCTCTCCGTCGAGCGGCGGAGCGCGCTCACCGACGAGCTCACCGGGCTGCTCAACCGCCGGGGCTTCCACGAGATGCTGGACGCCGAGATCGACATCCGTCACGGGGATCGCGCTCCCGTCAGCCTGATCGTGCTCGACCTCGACGAGTTCAAGGAGATCAACGACCGCGCCGGCCACCAGTTCGGCGACGCCCTGCTCCGCGAGATCGGCGTCGTCCTGCCGACGATCGCGCCGGGCGACGCGCGCGCCGGCCGGCTGGGCGGCGACGAGTTCGTGGTCATGCTGCCCGACGTGGATGTCGACGAAGCGGCGACGCTGGCCGCGGGAGTGCGCACGCGCCTGGTCACCGGCCTCGCCGACGAGGGCTTTCCGGTGCATGTCAGCCTCGGTGTCGCGACGTACCCCTTCGACGGCGGGAGCGGCGCGCAGCTGCTCCGCGCGGCCGACCAGGCCATGTACGAGGCGAAGGTGGCCGGCAAGAACCGCGTCGTCCGCTTCCGCGATCTCGTCAGCAGCCGGGCCGGCGACCAGGGCGTGTCCGCCGAGGATCGCCGGCGCTCCACGCGCACCGACGGCGTCTCGCTCCCCGACGTGCTCGACGCTGCCACGGCGATCGCGGCCGAGACGAGTGTCGAGCACGTGCTGGGACGACTCGCGAAGTCGGCGACCTTCGTTGCGGGTGGCACCGCCTGCGTGGCCTCGCGGGTCGACGGGACGCGCCTCGTCGACGCCGCACGCCATGCGCTGCGCGATATCGACCTCGGCGCCGAGGCCGCCTACCTGATCGCGGACTTCCCGCTCACGCAGGAGGTGCTCGAGCTGCAGGAGTCCCGGTCGATCTCCTTTCTCGACGAGAACCTCGACCGGGCCGAGGCGTTCGTGCTGCGTGAGCTCCGCATGAACTGCTGCCTGCTCGTCCCGATCGTCGTCGACGGCCGCACCTGGGGGCTCGTCGAGGTCTACGACATGCGGCTCAGGCGGTTCGGGGACGACGCCTCGGCGGCGGTGGGCTTCCTCTCCGCGATCGCCGCCCGTCGGCTGGAGGCCGTCGGGGTGACCAGGCAGGAATCGCGCCGGCGGCTGCCGCTGTTCCGGCTGCCCGCTGCGGGCTAGCTTGGTTGATCGGCGGTTCCGGCACCCGCGACGGCGGCCGTGACACGGCGCATCGCACCCGTCCTCGACGGGCGCCCGAGTTACCGATCAACCAGCTAGGGCGTCGCTGAGCTCGCGGCCGGCGTCGTCGACGGCGCGGTGACCGGCTCGACGAACACGCACGGTCGCCGGTCGCCCGGGAGCGGGGAGGCGCCCAGGCGCAGCACGCGGCAGGCGGCTCCGTCGACCTCGATGTCTGCGCCGACGACGGGTGCGGGGCCGTCGCGCTCGAGCAGCCGGTAGCGGTCTCCGGGCGCGAAGACGACGTGCGCGTGTGCTGCGCTTGGCTCGGCTGCCACGGCCTCGCGCTCCTCCTGCTCCTGGGCCAGTCGTTGCAGGTCGGCTGCCAGCTCGCGCTCGCGCTCCTCGATCTCCGCGAAGCGCAGCTCCCGCTCCTGCAACTCGCCTGCGATCCGCTCGAGGGCGGTCTCGCGCTCGGCCACCGCCTCCTCGCGCCGCTCGATGGCGGCGCGCCGGAGCTCGACGGCGCCGAGCTCACGCTTGCGCTCTCCGAGCTCGCTCTCCGAGGCGGCCAGTCGGTGCTCCCGCTCCGCGAGCTCGCGTGCCAGCTGGTTCAGCTCGGCATGGCGATCGTCGAGCTCCGAGGAGCCCCTGCGCAGCATCTCCTCGACGGCACCGCGGATCTCCCGTGCGCGCTCCTCGCGCCGCTCGAGGTCGGCGATCGTCGCCGCCAGCTGCTCGGTGCGCAACTCGAGCTCGCGACCCCGCTCGGCGATCAGCGCCTCGATCGCGGTCTCGTCGTCGGTCGCCGCGAAGAGGGACCGCAGGCGGCCGCGCAACGTCTCGTCGTGCGCGGTGCGCCCGGGCCAGTGCTCCCAGTCCCGGTCCCCTCGCGGCTGTCCCTGTGTGCTCATGATCAGATCGTAGAGAGTGAGCGCCGGCGGGCCAGCCCTAAGCCGTCGAGTTCGAACCGGACCGCCGACGCCCGTCGCGCTTCGACGCAGCCTACGTTGAATCCTCCCCCGTCGGGGGGAGGAGAAGCACCCGCTCGTGTCGCATACCGTGACCATGGATGCGAACGGTGCACGTCATCTCGCCGCGCGGATCGGCGCAGGCGTCCCCGTCGGCGCCGTCGTCGAGCTGCTCGGCGACGCTCCGGCGGAGGCCGGCCTCGCGGTCGGCGACCGTGGTGTCGTCGAGTCGATCGACGTGGACGGCGCGGTGAGGATCTCCTGGGAGCGGGGCTTCTCGTGCGCGATCGACCCACGGCGCACCGCCATCCGGCGGCTCGCAGCCTAGGTCGTCACGCTCGAGGTCAGTTGCGCTTGCCGGCCGTCGTGCGCCCGCGGGCGCCGAAGTCGGCCGTGATCGCCCACGCCGGCTGGTTGCCGAAGTCCCCGCCTGCGACGGGGGCCCGGACGACGCCGATCCCCACGTCCTCGAACTGCCGTGAGAGCAGGATCCCGCGGTGCGGCGGCGACGCGAGCCATGCAGCGACGGCCGCCGCGGCGGCCGGCTCCACGCTCGACGCATAGAGGTTCTCGCCGACCGTCCAGGCGCCGTTCGGCTTCGGCGGGTAGGCGCGCTTCAGGCGCTCCGGGAAGCCCAGGCCGTCGGGAGACTCGTGGGCGAAGAAGCCGCCTGCCAGCATGGCCCGTGAGTGCCCGAGGGCAGCGGCACGGAGGCCGGGGGAGACACCGAGCGGCCGCAGGCCGCGTGCGCTACGGGTCTCGTTGATCGCGTTCAGCAGCTGGCGCTCGAGGCCGACGACGCGGCGCGTGGAGGTCGGTGCTGCTGCTGCCTGGGCTGCCGAGCCGATCGCGAGCAGGAGCATGACCGCTACCACCACCCGCGTCACCTTTCGCACGGCCATGGGCTGAGCATCGGTCGAGCGCTCGCCCGTGGCTCTCCCCCGATGGAGGTACCCGGTCGAGGGACATCGGGCCGCGTGGCACGGCGCGTGCGGCCGACGCCTGGTCGACGTGGTGAGGCGTCAGGCCGAGCGCGCCCCCTGGTTCTGTCGCCCTGCGGGACGCCACGCCGTCGGGCCGCTGTCGGACGCGCGGTCGGGTCGGTGTGGCGCGGGGAGGCGCGTCGGGCTTCAGCCCGACGCCTGGCTCTTCTTGCCGCGGCCCGACGGCGCGGCGGGCTTCTTCTTCGCGGCCTTCGGCTTCCCGGCTCCCGCCGTCCCGGCGCCCCCGGACGGCCGGTCGGCCGCCACCCCAGTGGTCGCCGCAGCTTTCGGGCTCTTCTCCGCGACCGGGCGCCCGGTGCTCGCCGGAAGCTCGGCGGTCTTCGGCTTCGGCTTCGGCACGAGCCCCGCCGGCTTGCCGGCCGAGCGGCTCCTGGCGTCGGCCTTCGACTTCGCCTTCGCCGCGGCGGCATTCTTCGCTGCAGCCGCCTTCTTCGCAGCCGCGGC